>DAOUCW010000208.1:0-3591 GCA_034431695.1 Anaerolineae bacterium
GGGGTAGAGATCGGGCAACTTTTCCCTCTCAATGCCCGCCAGCCGCAGGAGCCTCTCGTCGTAGTGGACGCGCTTCAGATCGCGGTTATCGGTCAGCCAGTGAAGAGCGATGGTAGCGTAGTCGGAAGCGATCTTCCCCGTCAGCCTGAAATTCAGGTAATCCTTGAGTTCCAGGAACTTGTGGGTTGCTCTGTAGACTTCCGGTTGCTCGTTCTTCAGGAAGAGGATGTGGCCGATGGGATCTTTGCCGGCGTGGGTGGGTATGCCACCGGTCAATCTGACCCAGGTGAGGACCTTGTCAAGGCCATAGCCCTGGAAATTGATCAGGCCCCGGGTTATTTCCTTCACATACGGGGCGCCCCTGGTGTCCATCCACATTATAGTGTTCCCGATGGGGTTTCCATCTCTGTCCACCGGGACGGTTGTGGACCAGGGGGCGGTCACGGCTATGGCGGCGATGCGTTCTGGGGGGACCGGGAACTCCTCCCTCAGGCGGTGGACCGTTTCCCTTATTACAGCCCAGCAATCTTCGGGTTTCTGCTCAGCACCTCCTTTCGGGAGTAAATGGAGGGGGGCAGACTTCTGGCTCCTGACCCATACGAGGATTTCACCGTAAGGAGTTACAAAGCCTGCCTTGCAAGAGGTGGTGCCGTTATCAACGGTTAGAATCAGGGGCATATCTTTTACCGCCATGGTTGACCTCCTGGCTCCCTTGCCAGATGTGCATCAGCAGGGTAACTCCGGCAATGGAGTCCTGTTATTTAGCTCTGGAGAGCTTGAGGGGTTTTATGCCGTTGTATACTTTGCCTCCGGTTAAAATGCGCAGGATGCGGTGGGGGTCGGTGACGCCTATTTTATCGCCGTAGCGCTCAGCCAGCTCCGCGGCCGAAAGGGGCTCGTTGCGGGTGGCCAGGAAAATCCGGAAGACGGCCTTGGTGATCGGCAGTTCCGAATTTATGTAATCGGGCTTCTGGCTGCAGCACTCTATGAGGGTTTCCCAGAGCCCATTCAACTGCCTCACCTCTGCCGTTTCCGGATCTATCCAGTCAATAGATATCGCCCGGTCAAATTCTTTGAACCGCTCTTTGCATTCCGGGCAAAGCTCCTCGTAGACGTAATAGTTGAAATCTTTGCCTTCCTTCTCCCACCAGTCCAGGTCTATGTGGAGCTTGGTATCAATGTTCACCAGCCCTCTCATCTTTCCATCCCCTAAACTTTGCTTTCGTCAAAGGCCCAGTAGCCGCTTCCCTTGTAGATGAAGCAGGGGTGAGAATTCAGTTCCGCCAGGAGGGGAGGGGGAGGGCACCGCCTTATCAGGTTCACGGCAGTGTAAAGGGTGAGGGTGTGGACCGTGCCCTGGGGGCTCAGTTTAAGGAGTTCGGGGAAAATCTGGAGCAGAATTTCGTAAAGGCTTTTTCCGGTTGAATCCATTTTCCGCTTCAAGGCGTCTATCCTCTCCCTTTCCCCTTCCACTATCATCATCAGTTCATCAAAGTCGCAGGTAAGCTGCCTGAGCTGGATTTCAAAAGTGAGGCGCTCATTCTGGACCTTCGCCACTTTCACCCAGTCTTTCTTTATGCGCCGTGGGGTATACTTTATGATGACTTCCGTTGGGCTCTTGCCCCTGGAGAGAGTTATGTAAGCGCCGACCGTAGCCCCTATTTTTTCATACCAATCCCTCAGCCCGGCGACATACTTCCGGGAGCGAAGGGCCCAGCCGTAGAATTTCTCGCCCTTAACCCCGTCTGTGAAGTTTATCAGGGTTACATCGGATTCACCTTCGGGGAAGAAGGGGGCAGTCTTTGATGTTATGGGCAGTGTGCCTGATCTCAAATGGTGGTAGGGCAGCGCAATGGTCACGCTATCCCCAGGAGCCGGGAGGTCGGCGAAGAATTCCGGTTCGGTGGCTTCGTCATCTATGCTCTGGATGATCTCAATCAGCTCCTGGGAGAGGAGTTCTTTCCTGTAAGGCAAAGCTGAATAGGCGAGACGCTCGGGCTCCTGGGTCACCTCCGGCGGCGCAAACCGCTGCAGGAACCACAGGGGTTGCCCTTTCGGCCCAACCTGGACGAAGCGGTTGTCCCGGGCCAGGGCTACATTCAGGGCGAAAATCTGAAGGTTTGCGGGTTGAGTCGCGGGAAGTTCCAGATGTTTGAGGATCTCGGCGGTGGAGAGAGGGCGCTGTGCCACTTCTATGGCCGCTTCGGCTATGTTGAGGTAACCCTCGTGGATTTCAGGCATGAGGGCTTTCAGGAACCAGAGATTGCCGAAGGAGACGAATTCCTCCTCAGAAGCAAGCCTGCGAGCCACAGCGGAACCTATCGCCTGGCCGTAGCGTTCAATCACAGCCTGGACATCAATATCCAGGCGTGCAATCCAATCCTCCGGGGTTTCCCGGTCAAGTTTGTGGGGCTTCTTCAGGGAAGAGGCGAACTCCCTCACTTCCCCGCTGTCGGCGAATTTCACCTTCACCACCTCAAACTCGCCGTAATCGGGGTTGTAGCCGGGCCTCACGCTCAGCACAGAGGCCCTGGCAAAGCCGAAAGCGGGGACGAAAAATTCCTGTCCGGGCCTGTAGGAATTGCCTGGCCTGTAAATCAGGCCTTCTTCCGCAAGCTTTGCCAGCTCCTTCTTCCGTTCTTCTCGTGCCCTTCCCACCAGAGCCCGGACCAGCTCTTCCAGCGAAAGAGGTTGTCCCTTTTCCAGGAAGAGTTCGTATAAAAACTCAATGTCCTCAAACTTCAGCTCAAAATTCTCCCACTGTGGTTGCTGCTTCAGAGCCAAACCCTCCACTTTCTCACCCCCTGCTTTCCGTAAAAAACCGATTTATTATACCAGCCCTTCGCCTTCAGGGCAACTTTCCACGGCCTGGGCAGCAATCACGGATGGAAGCCTTCACACCACCTTTGCGGTAAACCACTGCCGTGGGTATAATGGATTGAGAACATCCTTTGAGGAGGAACGAAGTGCTGCGCAAATACATTTCCCGGCTCGTGGAAGGGGAAAGCCTTTCCCCGGAAGAAGCGCAGGAGGCTATGAGCCTGATCCTTGACGAGAAAGTTTCTCCCTGGCAGGCCGGGGGTTTCCTGGTGGCCCTGCAGATAAAGGGCCTCACAATCCAGGAACTGCTGGGATGTGCCATGGCGATGAAGGAAAGGGCTGTTTTCATAAAGCCAGCCCGTGAAGATTTAGTAGACATATCTGGCACGGGGGGAGACCCCTGGGGGACTTTCAACATTTCCACCACTGCTGCTTTCGTGGTGGCGGGGGCCGGCCTTCCCGTGGCCAAGCACGGGGCCAGGGCTGTCTCCAGCAAGTGCGGGAGCGCCGAACTCCTCAATGCCCTCGGGGTTAACCTCAACCTCAGCCCGGAGAAAATCGCCCGCTGCATTGATGAAATAGGCATAGGATTCATCTATGCCCCTTCCTTCCACCCGGCTCTCTACCACGTCCTTCAGGCCCGAAGAGAAATAGGGGTGCGCACCGTCCTGGATCTGCTGGGGCCTCTGGTTAACCCGGCCGGGGCGAGGAAGCAGGTCCTGGGCCTCTACGACGGCCGTCTCACGGAGCTTGTGGCCCAGACCCTCAAGG
>DAOUCW010000209.1:0-11551 GCA_034431695.1 Anaerolineae bacterium
CGGGTCGCGTGGGTCGCGGTGTTCATCTCCCTGGCCATCTTCATCCTGTCGGCCTGGGAGCTGGGACCGCTGCCCCTTCGCCTCCTTCCGGTGGCCCTTCTCTTCCTTACCGGCTACCACTACACCAAGCGCTTCACCTGGCTCTCCCACTTCATCTTAGGCTTCACCGATGGGCTCGCTCCCATGGGAGCGTGGGTCGCCGTCAGGGGTTCCATCTTCGCCAGGGAGGATCTGCCCGCCTGGCTCCTCCTTGCCACAGTCACTCTCTGGATTGCGGGCTTTGACCTCATCTACGCCTGCCAGGATGTGGAGGTGGACCGGAGGGATGGCCTCCACTCCATCCCGGCGCGGTTCGGGATAGCAACAGCCCTCAACCTCTCCTCCCTGTGCCACGCTGGAATGGTCGTGGGCCTGGTCGCGCTCGGGATCATCAGCTCCCTCGGATGGCCCTACTGGGTCGGCCTCGCCCTGTGCGCCCTGCTCCTGGCCTACGAACACTCCATCGTCAAGCCCCACGACCTGTCCCGGGTGAACGTGGCTTTCTTCAATGTGAACGGATACATAAGCCTTTGCCTTTTCTTCGCCACTCTGATTTCGCTCATCGGGAGGTGAAAGATGAAGCGAGTTTTTCCCCTCATCCTGATTCTCCTGCTCTCTTCGTGCACCCTGCTCCGTCCGGCCCAGCCCGTTACCGTGCGGGTCGGAGTCCTGCCCATCCTGGATGTCCTTCCGATCTACGTGGCCGAGGCTCAGGGATACTTCCCGAAGAGCCTGAAGGTTGAAATTATCCCCGTGGCCTCAGCCGCCGAAAGGGACCAGCTCATGGCTGCCGGACAGCTTGATGTGATCGTGAACGACCTGGTCTCGGTAGCCCTATACAACAGGGAGAAACCCCAGGTCGTGGTGGTCAGGACCGCGAGGGCTGCCACCCCATCCTTCCCTCAGTTCTACATCCTGGCCTCCCCGAAGAGCGATATCCAGAAGGTAGAGGACCTCAAGGGAGTGGCGATCGGGATATCCGAAGCCACGATAATCCATTACGTGACCGAGAGGCTCCTCCAGGCTGAGGGCCTCAAGCCCGAGGAAATCAAATGGGTTCCGGTCCCGAGGATACCGGACAGGATGGCTGCCCTGGCTTCGGGGGACCTCAAGGCCGCCACCATTCCCGACCCACTGGCCCTCCTGGCGATGCAGCAGGGTGCAAGGCTGATCCTGGACGATTCCCGCCACCCCCAGTATAGCCTGAGCGTATACTCCTTCCGGAAAGCCTTCGTCCAGGAACACCCCGAAGCGGTCAGGGCTTTCCTGGCGGCGATCGAGAAAGCGGTGAAGGATGTGAATTCCGATAAGGCTAAGTGGGCGGGCCTGCTGGTGGAGAAGAAGCTGGTTCCCCCGGCCCTCACCGGCTCCTACGCCATCCCCGATTTCCCCCCTGCTTCAGTGCCGGGGAAAGACCAGTGGGAAGACGTCATGAAATGGGCGCTGGAGAAAGGGCTGATCTCCTCCCTGCTCCCCTATGAGGAATCGGTGAAGGCGGATTTTCTGCCCAGGTGAATGGGGAAGCCTTCGTTGAGGTAAAGAGCATAACCTTCGCTTACCCGCGCCAGCCCCCTCTCTTTGAGGGATTCAGCTGGCGGATAGGCCAGGGGGAGGCATGGGCCGTAATCGGGCCGTCGGGGTGCGGCAAGACCACTCTCCTCTACCTCCTCGCCGGCCTCATGAAGCCGCAGGAGGGTGAAATCACCGTGGGGGGGAACGTCCTGCGGCGCCCCAGGCCCGGAACCGCCCTCATCCTCCAGGATTACGGCCTCCTGCCCTGGGATACTGTGAGGGGGAATGTGGCCCTGGGGCTGCGCATCAGGGCTTTCTACGGACCCGATGGCCTCCACGCTCCCCGCACTCCCCCTCCGAAGGACCCGGATGCCCTGGTGGAATCCTGGCTGCGGCGCCTCGGCTTGCAGGAAGTGGCCAACCGCTTCCCCTCCCAGATTTCAGGCGGGCAGAGGCAGCGGACCGCTATCGCCAGGGCCCTTGTCCTCCACCCTGACCTGCTCCTCATGGATGAGCCCTTCTCCTCCCTTGACGCCCCAACCCGCGAGGACCTGGAAAACCTGACCCTTGAACTCCAGGCCGAAACAGGCCTGACCATCGTCGTGGTCACCCACAGCATAGAGGAGGCGGCTTTCCTGGGGAGGAAAATCCTCTTCCTGGGCCGTCCACCCCACAGGGAAGCGGTAATAGTTGAAGGCTCGATCCCCGACCGCTCCCACCCCGATTACCTGAGGGTCTGCTCCACCCTCAGGGAGATGCTGAACAGGGCCAGGAGGGGATGAATGTCCAAGCGTGGCCTCTTCCTGTCCCTCGCAACCTTCCTGGCCTTCTGGCAGATCCTGGCCCTGATCATCAAAAGGCCCATACTTCCACCGCCCTGGGAAGTCTTCAGGACTTTCGCCCTCTCCCTCCCGGGGGAGCTGGGGAAACACCTCCTCTCCAGCCTCTGGAGGGTTCTGGCCAGCATAACGATCGGGGTGGTGACAGCAGCGCCCCTCGGCATAGTTATCGGGCAGAGCCGGTCCCTCAACCGCCTCCTCTCCCCTTTCCTCTACCTGCTCTACCCCATCCCCAAGGTCGTTTTCGTCCCGGTGGCCATCCTCTTCCTTGGCCTCGGTGACCTGCCCAAGATCCTGATAATCTTCCTCATCATCTTCTTCCAGATCCTGGTGCTGGTGAGGGATCAGGCAGCGACCCTGAGGCCGGAGCTGATCCTTTCGGTGAGGAGCCTGGGAGCCGGAAGGAGAGCTCTCTTCCGATTCGTCTACCTGCCGGCAACCCTCCCGGCCATCTTCACCGCCATCCGCCAGTCCACGGGGACTGCCATCGCGGTCCTTTACGTGGCGGAGCTTTTCGCCACCCGCTACGGCCTCGGTTACTACATCTACCTGACGGGAAGCACCCTCTTCGATTACCCGGCCATGTATGCCGGGATAATGGCCATGAGCCTACTGGGGCTCGGCCTCTACTTCGGAGTTGACTGGCTGGAGAGGAAGGTTTGCCCCTGGCTCTTCGTCCACACTCAGCAGGGCTGAGCCCGTTTCCCCCGAACCTTTGACCGCTCACCCGCCCGGTGATATAATTTCCACGGAAAATTGGCACGGAGTCAAATATGAAAGTGGCTTTGATACGACCTTCTTACTACTTGCCCGACGGGAGGGTCCACAAGCTCAGGAGGCCTTACCTCATAAGCGCAACCCTCCCCCACCTGGCCGCCCTTACCCCCGATGACGTGGAAGTTGAGCTCGTAGAGGAGAACGTTCAGGACATTGACTTTGACACAGACGCCGATCTCATCGGCATCACGGCCATGATAAACACCGCCCCAAGGGCTTACGATATAGCCGATGAGTTCCGCCGCCGGGGCAAGAAGGTAGTCCTGGGAGGGGTCCACTTCTCTTCCATACCGGAAGAAGCCATCCGGCACGCCGATGCCGTGGTCATAGGAGAGGCAGAGGATGTGTGGCCCCAGGTCCTGCGGGATTTCCAGAGGGGGGAATTGAAGCCCTTCTACAGGAGGGAAGGCTGGGCCGACCTCTCCAGACTCCCAACGCCGAGATACGACCTCCTGCCCTACAAGCGTTTCCCCCTCACCTTTTACCCTGTCCAGACCAGCAGGGGCTGCCCTCACCACTGCGATTTCTGCGCCGTGACCAGCTTCTTCGGCCATACCTACAGGCTCCGCCCCGTGGAGCACGTCTTAAGGGATGTCAGAGCCACCGGAAGCCGCTACATCTTCTTTGTGGACGATAACTTCGCCGTGAACAGAAAGCGGACGCTGGAGCTGTGTGAGGCCCTCAAGCCCCTCAGGATAACCTGGGTGACCCAGGTGGAAATAACCGCCGGAGTTGACCCCGAAGTCTGCCAGGCTATGGCCGAGAGCGGCTGCAGGGCCGTTGTGATCGGAATTGAATCAATAAACCCCAAGAGCCTGGAATCCATCAGCAAGAGGCACAACCTCTCCCTCCTCAAGGATTACCCCCGGATAATCCGCAATTTCCAGGAAAACGGCATAGCTGTAGTGGCCAGCGTGATCTTCGGGATGAACGGGGATACCCTCCAGAGCCTGCGGCAAACGGTCAAATTCCTGGTGGACAACCAGGTGGCCGGGGCGATGTTTTACACCCTCCTGCCCTATCCCGGAACACCTCTGGCGCAGCGCCTGGAGAGGGAAGGCCGCATCCTCACGAAGGACTGGAACCTCTACGACGCACGCCATGCGGTGATAAAACCTCTGAACATGGAGCCAAGGGAACTGGAAGAAGCCCTGATGGAAGCCTACCGCCGGTTCTATGCCCTCTCCTCCATAGTCAGGAGGCTCTTCCTGCCCCCGAGGCCTTACCTCTTCCCCCTCATCCTTTACAACCTGGAATACAGGTGGGCCGCTGTAAGGGGGACTCTGGGGCTTCTGACCCAGTAGGAGGAAAGGATGGGCGGGAAATTCGGCAATGCCCTCATGCCAAGCACAGCCCCTTCCGAACGCAGAGTCTTCAACAACCTCCCGGGGCTTTACCCCACCGAAGACTGGGTCGCTTACTACTGGTCGGTGAGGGAAGATGGTAAGCTCGAGGAAAGGAGAGCGATCGTTCAGCTTCCTCTTGGCTTCTCCCGGATCTGCCCTGAGGTGGAAGTGGGCCAGAACGGGTGCATACTCCACGTGCGCCGCTGGGGATTCGCCTGCTACCCTTCCCTCCTTGAGGAAATGGGCTTTGACTTCACCCCCCTCCTGACCCGCAACCGCAACCTCTTCCCCGATGACGAACACGAAATAATGCACCTGGCCTTCAGGATAACCCACTTTGAACTGCCAGGCTTCTTCATCATCGCCAGCGATGAGCACCCCTTCCTCTTCTTCGATCCCGAAGGCGTCCTCAAAGGTTCCTACACCCGCTGGTATACATACCTCGGAGCGCTGGCCTATCTGGTTTCGGGAGGTAAGGTGGGGGCAGGATTCATAAGGCTGGAGAGGGAGATGAAGAAACTCTACCGGGAAGCAGTCCTGATCCTCAAAGAAGCCATGGAGGAGGGGAAATGAAGGATCTTGAAGCACTGGAAAGGGAATGGGAGGAAAAAATCCTCAAGCCCGCCCTGGCCAGGGCACCAGAACGCAAGAAACGCTTTGAAACCCACTCGGGCATTGAGGTGAAGAGGCTTTACACTCCGGCCGACACCGGCGACCTGGATTACGCCAGGGACCTGGGCTTTCCGGGGGCTTACCCCTTCACCCGCGGCATATATCCGACCATGTATCGGGGGCGCCTCTGGACCATGAGGCAGTATGCGGGCTACGCCACAGCTGAAGAGACCAACGCCCGCTTCAAGTATCTCCTGCAACAGGGCCAGACCGGCCTTTCGGTTGCCTTCGACCTCCCCACCCAGACCGGCTACGACGCCGATCACCCCATGGCCCTGGGCGAGGTTGGGAGGGTTGGAGTGGCCATAAGTTCGCTGGAAGATATGGAGCGCCTCTTCGACGGCATCCCCCTGGATAAAGTCTCCACTTCCATGACCATAAACGCCACTGCCCCCATCATCCTGGCCATGTATGTGGCCGTAGCCAAAAAGCAGGGGGTTGACCCCAAACTCCTTGACGGCACGGTCCAGAACGACATCCTCAAAGAATACGTGGCCCGCGGCACCTACATCTTCCCACCGGAACCTTCCCTCCGCCTCACCGTGGACATAATGGAATACTGCAGCAGAGAACTGCCCCGCTGGAACTCCATCAGCATAAGCGGCTACCACATAAGGGAAGCCGGAGCCACCGCCGTCCAGGAGCTCGCTTTCACCCTCGCCAACGGCATCGCCTACGTTGAAGCGGCGGTGAAACGGGGGCTCGATGTGGACTCCTTCGCCCCGCGCATCTCCTTCTTCTTCGGCGCCCACAACAACCTCTTTGAAGAAGTGGCCAAGTTCAGGGCAGCTCGCCGCCTCTGGGCCAGGATAATGAGGGAGAGGTTCGGGGCGAAGAACCCGGCCTCCTGGATGCTCCGCTTCCACACCCAGACCGCAGGATGCACCCTCACCGCCCAGCAGCCCCTCAACAACATAATCAGGGTGACGATACAGGCCCTGGCAGCCGTCCTGGGAGGGACCCAATCCCTCCACACCAACTCCTACGACGAAGCCCTCGCCCTGCCCAGCGAGGAAGCCGTCCGGATAGCCCTCAGAACCCAGCAGATCATCGCCCACGAATCGGGTGTGGCCGATACCGTTGACCCCCTGGCCGGAAGTTACTACGTGGAAAGCCTGACCAACCAGATTGAAGAGAAAGCCGAGGAATACATAAAGCGCATAGACGCCATGGGAGGAGCCCTCAAAGCCATAGAGATGGGCTACATCCAGCGCGAAATCATGGAAAGCGCTTACCGCTATCAGAAGGAGATTGAATCCCGCGAGCGCATCGTGGTGGGGGTCAACGAATACGTTGTGGAAGAAGAAAAGAGGGCCCTCAAACTCCTCAAAGTTGACCCGGCTGTGAGGGAGAAGCAGATTGCCCGGCTTCAGGAGATACGCCGCCGCCGCGATAACGTAAAAGTCCAGGAACTTCTGAGCAAGCTTGAAGAAGCGGCAAGGGGAACCGAAAACCTCATGCCGGTGATCCTTGAATGCGTTGAAGCTTACGCCACCCTGGGGGAAATCTGCGATGTCCTGAGGAAAGTTTTCGGGGAATACAGGGCTCCGGTGCTGCTGTGAACCCGATGGATCTTAAAGCTGCCATAGAAAGCATCCTCTTCATAGCCGATGAGCCGGTGGAGATGGACCGCCTGGCGGAGGTCCTGGGCATTGACAGGGAAACCGTCAGGGCTCTGGTGGATGAGCTGGCGAGCGAATACTCCGGAAGGGGCATACGCCTCCAGCGCCTGGGGGAAAAGATCCAGATGGTTTCAGCCCCTGAAACCGCCCCCTACGTGGAGAAATTCCTGGAACTAAAACCATCCCGCAGGCTATCCCAGGCTGCCCTGGAAACCCTCGCCATAATCGCTTACCTCCAGCCGGTGACCAGAGCGCAGATTGAGGCCATAAGGGGGGTCAACAGCGACGGAGTCCTGCGCTCCCTCCTGAGCAAAGGCCTCATTGAAGAAGTGGGCCACCTTGATTCGCCGGGAAGGCCCGCCCTCTACGGGACTACTTTCCAGTTCCTCCAGTATTTCGGCCTTGAGAGGCTCGAGGACCTTCCGCCGCTGGAAGAGAAGGATGCGTAGAGAAGCCCTCATCCTGACCCTCCTCAGCCTGATGACCCTGGCCTTCGGCCCACCGGCCCTGAGGGAAAAGGACGCAGCCGGCCTCAAGCTCTACCCCTGTCAGGTCAGAGAAATGGCAGAAAACAGGCCACCCAGCATTGAAGCCAGAGCCTTCCTTCTGGCCGATTACGCCACCGGCACGATCCTGCTGGCCAGGAACGAACGCGAAAGGTTCCCCCCAGCAAGCCTCACCAAGATAATGACCGCCATCCTGGCGCTGGAAAATTCCTCCCCTGGCGATTCGGTTGCGGTGAGCGAGAAAGCGGCAGAAGTGGAAATGCCGAAGCTCGGGCTCCTGCCGGGGCAGAAAGTCCCCATGGAAACCCTGCTCTACGGCCTGATCCTCATCTCAGCCAACGATGCTGCCGCCGCCATCGCCGAGCATGTGGCCGGGAGCCAGGAAGCTTTCGTGGAGATGATGAACAGGAAAGCGGCCGAACTCGGCATGAACGACACCCACTTCACCAACCCCCAGGGCTTTGACGATGAAGGCCACTACTCCACCGCCTATGACCTGTGGCTCCTCGTCCGTTATGCTCTGGCCAACCCCGCTTTCGCCGCCCTCGCAGCAACCTACGAATGGGGTGGATTCACCTCCACCAACCGCTTCCTGGCCCTGTATCCCGGAGCCGACGGCGTCAAGACCGGAACCACCCCTCTCGCCGGAGAGTGCCTGATAGCCTCAGCGACGAGGCGCGACCAGAAAGGCATCGCCATCCTCCTCAACAGCCCCGACCGCTACGGCGATGCCGCTTCGCTCCTGGACTATTACTTCCGGAACTATGCCCTGGTCCCCCTCTCCAGCCCGAACCTTGACGTGGTGAAAGATCCTTCCGGAAAGGTGGAAACCCTTGCGGTGGAAGGAGAGAGCTACATCCTGGTGGAAAAGTGGAAAGCCCCCCTGCTCCGGTTCTACCGCAGACTTTCCCCCGACGAACTCCTGATCTACCTCGGGGATGAAGTGATCGCTTCCAGGCCGCTAAAGAGGGTGGAAAGGTGAAAAATTAAGAGGGCCGGGCGTTAACCCAGCCCCTCCACGGCTTACTCTGCGCCTTTCACCCGCTGGTAGGCCAGCTTAGCGAGCCCCCCAGCCACGTGGGACTTGCTCCTGACCCTGCCTTCAAGGCGCTTCATCACATCCTCAGTGCTCGCCCTCAGGATGTTCCTCACCGCCGGCTTGGCCAGACCCAGGAAGGCGGCGATTTCCTCCTCGCTCTTCTTCTCCTCGTTGGCCAGCACCACACTGTAGGCCGCCTCCATCAGGCTGGGGAGCCAGGTGAGCCTCCTGTATTCCATGAGCTTGCGCGGCCCACCAGCCAGGTTTATGGCTTCAAGGAAAACCTTCATGGCCATCTCATCCAGAGAATACTCCTGAGGTTCTACCACCTTCATCGCTCTCACCTCCTTCCCCTCTGGTCTTTGAAACCAGCTCGCTCAGGCGAGGCCCTATACGCACGAGGCCAGTTTCTGTGATCTCCATGATGTGGGTGGAGGTATCGTGACCGCAGAGCCTGCACCCGTCTATCCGGAACAACCTCACGATCTCTCCCACAGGCCTGCGGTAGAGGCTGGCCTCGTATTTGTTCGTTATCAGGACTTTGGAAAGGACCATGGAACCATCCACTATATGGCTGACGGCATAGCCCCCGGCTGCCTCCGCCGAGAGGCCTTCGTGGCCACTCCTCTTCTGAGATACCAGGAGGGCGGTCTGGTGCCACTCCTTGAGGAAGTTGAACACTGCCCGAACTATATCGCGGGCAAAAACTTCCTTCGTTTCGTATAGGCCCGTGATGGAATCTATCACCACCGCCCTCGCCCTGTATTGCTTTATAGCGTAGGCCAGAGTGTTCAGGAAAGTCTGAATGCTGTTGCGAAGCTGGTAGTAAGAAGCGGCGTCAATGAAGACCACACGCTCTTCCACCAGGTTCGGGTCGATCCCCATGGCCAGAGCCCGGTTCTTGAGGCCCATCGCCACGAAAGTGGCCGGGCTTTCCAGGGTAGCGAAGACGCAGGCGTGGCCCAGGGAAACCTGCTTTATGGCAAATTGCTCCACCAGCAGGCTCTTCCCGGTATCCGCCACGCCCGTTATGTTCCACACAGAATAGCGGGGGATTCCCCCCAGAAGCCTGCGCACAGGCCTGCCATCCACCATGTTAGTGGTGAAGAAAAGCTCGTCAAGTCCCTCAACCCCTGTGGGCACCCCTTCCAGGCGAGGGATTTTCTCCGCGAAGTCTCTCATCGTGCCGACGCTCTCCAGGACAGCTTCGGTCATTTCTTCGCTCCGCAATAAACTATTTCCTAAAATATATTATACCGCCAAAAATTGTCCACGTCAAGCTCCGGAATTGGGAATTTTGCGAGGAAAAAGCGTCCGGTAGTATAATAACAGTAAAAACGGAGGGCTAAAAGCCGTGGAGTTGAGGGAATTTATCGCCTTGCTTGAAAGGGAAAAGATCCTGAAGGTAATTGATGAACCCGTCTCGCCTCACCTGGAAATGGCCCGGATCATAGCCGCCCACCGGGAAATTCCTCTGCTCTTCAGGAATGTCCCGGGGTATGACAGCGAGGTGGTCTCGGGGCTGTGCTCCAGGAGAGAACTGATGGCCCTGGCCCTCGGGGTGGAGCCGAAAGAGCTGATCCGCACCCTGGTCAAGGCCATGGAAAACCCGTCCGAACCGCCCATTGTGGAAGATCCCCCCTGCCAGGAAGTGGTGGAGGAAAAGGTAGACCTGACCAGGCTACCGATCCTCAAGCACCTCCCCGGCGATGGTGGCCCTTACATAACAGCAGGAGTGGCCATAATCAAAGACCCGGATTACGGCCGCAATGCCTCTTTCCACCGCTTGATGCTGGTGGATGAGAGGCGCTTCGTGGCGAGAGTGGTGGAAGGCCGGGGAACCCACACCGCCTGGAGCAAAGTGCCAGGGGATCTGGAGATAGCCATAGCCATCGGGCTTCCGGTGCACGTGCTCCTGGCTGCTTCCATGTCCCCGCCCATGGGTGTGGATGAACTCTCAATAGCCCATGCCCTTTCCCCCACGCCCCTGGCCCGCTGCCTGACGAAGGACCTGGAAGTTCCGGCCTGCGCCGAAATCGTCCTGGAAGGACGCCTCACCAGAAAGCTCGCCCCCGAAGGGCCCTTCATAGACCTCACCCAGACCTGGGATTACGTCAGGGAGCAGCCGATCCTGGAAGTGGACCTCGTAACGCACAGGAGGAGGCCGCTCTACCATGCCCTCCTGCCCGGGGGAGCGGAGCACCGGATGCTGATGGGCATACCGAGGGAGCCCACGATCTTCGCTGCCGTCAACGAAGTAGCGGAATGCCTCGACGTGAGGGTTACTCCCGGAGGGATGTGCTGGCTCCATGCGGTAGTGAAGATCCGCAAGAAGAACCCCGATGATGGATTGAAGGCTATAGAGGCGGCTTTCAGGGGCCATCCATCCCTCAAACATGTGGTGGTTGTGGACGAGGACATAGACATTGACCGGCCGGAAGAGGTTGAATGGGCGATAGCCACTCGCTTCCAGGCCGATAGGGGGCTGGTGGTCCTCAGGGATCAGCCGGGGAGTTCCCTTGATCCTTCGGCGAAGCATTCTCCTGGCCGGAAGACCCTCACGGCGAAGATGGGGCTTGATGCCACGATACCGTGGGGAGCCGATCCAGGGAAGTTCAGGCGGGTGAGCTGGTAAAAAAGAAGTTCCCCTGGCAACGACCTACTTTCCCAGGGGCTCGCGCCCCCAGTATCATCGGCGCTGGCGGGCTTAACTTCCGGGTTCGGAATGGGACCGGGTGTTTCCCCGCCGCTATGGTCACCAGGGGAACTTTTTTTCTGGCACCCTAAAAGCTGAACAGGATGGGATTTCGGAGCGGGTGTAAAGAGGGTCAAGCCCTCGGCCATTAGTACCGCTCGGCTTCACCCGTTGCCGGGCTTCCACCTGCGGCCTATCAACCTGGTAGTCTCCCAGGGGCCTTACCCGGCTAAGCCGGTGGGGGGCCTCATCTTGGGGCGGGCTTCCCGCTTAGATGCTTTCAGCGGTTATCCCTGCCGGACATGGCTACCCAGCGGTGCTCCTGGCGGAACAACTGGTACACCAGAGGTCCGTCCACCCCGGTCCTCTCGTACTAGGGGCAGCTCCCCTCAAGCCCCCTGCGCCCGCAGCGGATAGAGACCGACCTGTCTCACGCACCTTTTCCCTGAGTTTCCTCAGGGGGTGGACTATACCACACTCCCCTTTCGGGGAGCCCGGCGTCTT
>DAOUCW010000210.1:0-11676 GCA_034431695.1 Anaerolineae bacterium
CTCGCCTCTACACCCCCGCCGATATCCCCGACTTTGACTACCTTGAGGAACTGGGGTTCCCCGGGGAATACCCGTTCACAAGGGGCATCCACGCTACAATGTATCGCGGACGCCTCTGGACCATGAGGATGTTCTCGGGCTACGGCTCGGCTGAGGAGACGAACGAGCGCTTCAAGTATCTGCTCAAGCACGGAGAAACCGGCCTTTCGGTGGCCTTTGATACCCCCACCCTTTACGGTTACGATACCGATGACCCGATGGCCGAAGGGGAATTCGGGAAGTGTGGGGTAGCCGTCTCCTCCCTGGCCGATATGGAAATTCTCTTTGACGGCATCCCTCTGGACAAGATCACCACCTCCATGACGATAAATGCTCCGGCCGCCATACTCTGGGCCATGTATCTCGTGGTGGCCGAGAAGCGGGGCATCCCCTGGACCAAGCTCGGAGGGACCATCCAGAACGATATCCTCAAAGAATACATCGCTCAGAAGGAGTTCGTCTTCCCTCCCAAGCCCTCAATGCGCCTTGTGGTGGATACCTTTGAGTTCGGGGCCAAATACGTCCCGAAGTGGAATACCATCTCCATAAGCGGCTACCACATCCGGGAGGCCGGGGCAACGGCCGTGCAGGAACTCGCCTTCACCCTCTACGATGGGTTTGAGTATGTCAAAGCCGGCATTGAGCGAGGGCTTGATGTGGATGAGTTCGCCCCCCGCCTCAGCTTCTTCTTCAACGCCCACAACGATTTCTTTGAGGAGATCGCCAAGTTCAGAGCTGCAAGGAGGATATGGGCCAGGGAGATGCGCCACCGCTTCGGCGCCAAGGATCCCCGTTCCTGGTGGTTGCGGTTCCACACCCAGACAGCGGGATGCACCCTGACGGCCCAGCAGCCTGAGAACAACATCGTCAGGGTGGCAATTCAAGCCCTTGCGGCGGTCCTGGGAGGCACCCAGTCCCTCCACACCAACTCCATGGATGAAGCTCTCGCACTCCCCTCAGAGCTGGCCGTGCGCATAGCCCTGCGAACTCAGCAGATCATCGCTCACGAAACGGGAGTAATAAACACCATTGACCCCCTCGGCGGGAGCTACTACGTGGAATACCTCACCCGAAAGATGGAAGAGGCGGCTTACGAGTATTTCCGCAAGATTGATGCCATGGGCGGGATGATAGCCGCCATAGAGAAGGGATTCCCCCAGAAGGAAATAGCCGATGCTGCCTACCGCTACCAGAAGGAAATTGACGAGAAGAAGCGCATAGTGGTCGGTGTCAACGAATACGTTTCCGATGAGCCCATAACCATCCCGATACACAAGATAGACCCGGAGGGTGAAAGGCGTCACCGCGAGCGGCTGGCCAGGGTCCGCAGGGAAAGGGACAACGAGCGGGTCAGGCAGTGCCTGGAGCGCCTCCGCAACGCAGCCATGGATGAAAGGGAAAACCTCATGCCCTACATCCTGGACTGCGTGCGGGCCTATGCCACCCTTGGAGAGATGATGAAAGTGCTCAGGGAAGTCTTCGGGGAATACCGCGAACCCATTATCATTTGACCTTATCCGGAGGTTAGAGATGACCGAGGAGAAGATCCGAGTCCTCATAGCCAAACCAGGCCTTGACGGGCACGACCGGGGGGCGAAGGTGGTGGCGAGGGCCCTCAGAGATGCGGGGATGGAAGTGATCTACACCGGTCTCCGCCAGACCCCCGAAATGATAGCCGAGGCTGCGCTCCAGGAAGACGTGGATGTGGTGGGGCTTTCCATCCTCTCGGGGGCCCACATGGCCCTCCTCCCCAAAACAGTTCAGCTCCTCAGAGAGAAAGGCCTCGACCACGTCCTGGTGATAGCCGGAGGGATAATACCCGATGAAGATGTCCCCAAACTGAAAGAGGCGGGCATAGCGGAAATATTTGGCCCGGGCACTTCAACCCAGACCATCGTGGAATACATCCGCAACAAAGTCGCTGAAATAAGGAGAAGCCGCAGGAATGCTTGAAGAACTCGTCCGGGCCGTCATCCTTGGGGACAAAAGAGCAATAGCCCGCCTCATAAGCATTGCCGAGGACAATGGAGCCTCAGCCCGGGAAGCACTAAAATCCCTCTACCCCCACACCGGGAAAGCCCACGTGATAGGCATCACGGGGGCACCCGGGACCGGCAAGAGCACCCTCGTCAACGAACTGGCCAAGGAATACCGCCTCCGGGGCTTCAAAGTCGGGATCGTGGCGGTGGACCCCTCAAGCCCCTTCACCGGCGGCGCCATCCTCGGCGACCGGATCCGGATGAAGGATCTATACAATGACCCCGGCGTTTTCATCCGGAGCATGGCTACAAGGGGAAGCCTGGGAGGGCTTGCCAGAGCGACAGCCGACGCGGTGAAAATCCTGGATGCTGCCGGTTACGAGAAAATCCTGGTGGAGACTGTGGGCGCAGGGCAAACCGAAGTGGATATTGCCAGCACTGCCCACACAACCCTGGTCGTTGAAGTCCCCGGGCTCGGGGATGATATCCAGGTGATAAAGGCCGGACTCCTGGAAATAGCGGACATTTTCGTGGTGAACAAGGCAGACCTGGAGGGAGCAGATGGGGTGGCCCTGAACCTGGAAGCCATGATGAACCTGGGGAACTCGGGCCGCTTCCTCCACCACGGCATCCTCATGGAAGTTAAAGCTCCGGCGCAAACCCCTAAGCAACGGTGGCGCCCCCCCATCTGCAAGACCATAGCCACCCGCGGGGAAGGGATAAAGAACCTGGTGGAGGCTATAGAGAGGCATCTGGCTTTCCTCAAGGAAAGCGGGGAATGGGAGGAGAAGGAGAGGCTCAGGGCGAGCCGGGAAATAGAGGAAATCCTGCGGATGGAACTTCTCAGGCGCATCCTGTCCAGGGTTGACCGGAAAGCCATAAGCGAAATCCTGGACAAAGTGGTCAGGAGGGAAATTGACCCCTACACTGCCGCCGAGAGGCTGGCAAGCGTCGGGGAATACTGAAGAGGAGGTTTCAATGGCGCAGGAACCCAAATTCCGGCTGGACTTCATGGATGGCCTCAGGTTCGGGTGTGGCTTCTACATCGCCGGACTCATCTTCACCATCGCCGTCTTCATCCTCTCCTTACTTGCCCTTGTCGTCCTCAGCGCACTGGGAGTAGGTTTGGGGGGCTTGCTCGGGCAGGGATTCTAACCGGTGACTTCCGGAAGCAACACCCGCAGGATCGGGCGGCTGGGGGAAGACCTGGCCGCCCGATATTTGCAGAGCCAGGGCTACAGGATCCTGGAGCGAAATTACCGCTGCCGGGATGGGGAAATAGACCTGGTGGCAGTGGATGGTTCGTGCCTGGTATTTGTGGAGGTGCGGACACGCCGCTCCACCCGCTTCGGAACCCCGGAGGAATCCGTGACCCCATGGAAGAAGGACAAACTCCTCCGGGCAGCCCAGTCCTACGTGGCCGAAAGGGGCTGGGAGGGATTCTGGCGAATTGACCTTTTAGCCATTGAGATTTCCCCCAAAGGAAGCATAAAGCGGATAAACCTCGTAAAGAATGCCGTGGAAGAGCAGTAAGCCGCCTCTGATAGCCATTGTAGGGCCTACCGGAGTGGGGAAGACGGAACTTGCCCTCTGCATAGGGGAAAAGTTGCCCGTTGAAGTCATCTCAGCCGATTCCAGGCAGGTCTACAGGCACATGGACATAGGGACAGCCAAGCCCACTCCGGAAGAGCGCCGGCGGGTGCCCCATCACATCGTTGATGTGGTTGACCCGGACCAGACCTTCACCCTGGCTGTTTTCCTGGAGATGGCCCGAAAAGCCTGGGAAGAAATCCTTTCCCGCGGGAAAATCCCCCTTCTGGTGGGGGGGACCGGACAATACGTCTGGGCCTTCATAGAAGGCTGGGAAGTGCCCCGAGTCCCCCCCTCGCCCGAGCTGAGGCAGAGGCTCTTCAGAGAGGCCGAAGAGAAAGGGGCCGAGGCCCTCTTCCAGCGCCTTCTTGAGCTTGACCCCGAAGCGGGCAAATTCGTAGATCCGAGGAACGTGAGGAGGGTGGTGAGAGCGCTGGAGGTGTGCCTGACCACCGGAAAGCCCTTCTCTCAACTCCGCCGCCGGAGTCCTCCCCTTTTCAGGACCCTCATACTGGGCCTGACCCTGCCCCGGCAGGAGCTTTACAGGCGGGTTGACAGGCGGATTGAACTCATGCTGGAAAGGGGACTTGTGGCGGAGGTGGAAAAACTCCTCAGGATGGGCTACTCCCTGAACCTTCCCTCAATGTCGGGGGTTGGTTATCTGGAAATAGGACGGTATCTCGGAGGGGAGCTGACCCTGGAGGAAGCAATCGCCCTCATGAAGAAGCGCACGAGGAACTTCATCCGCCACCAGTATAACTGGTTCAGGCTCGATGACCCGCGCATCCACTGGCTGGAAGCAAGGGAAGGAGCCTGTCCGGAAGCCGTTGAACTCATCCGGGCTTTCCTGGAGGGAGAGGAGTGCTGAAGGAGATGCGATGGCTTCTGGCTTTAACCATTGCGCTCTCGCTCTCCATTGTGGTGGCTCTTGACCTCCACGCCCAGGAGCCTCCTGCTCCGGTCCTCACACCCTTGAACATGCCCGAAGAGGTCAGGCTCCACTCCCTCGCCGTTGATATGAAACTGGTTGAGGAGCCTCTATCCCTTGAATTCTCCAGTTCCTATCGCTTTGAGAACACCAGCGAACTGGAAGCCAGAACCTTCTCCGTGCGGGCGCTCTTCCCCGGGTCAGCCGAAAAGTGCTCTCTGAAGAGGGGAGGGGAGAACCTCAGCGTGAAAGAGCCTGTGGAGATAACGCTGGAGCCGGGTTCAAAGGAAGTGCTGAGCCTGCAGTGCACCCTTCCCATCAAAGGCTATCCCGTGATCACTATCTCCTACCCCCTGCCCCGAAATTTCGCCCGGAGCATTGACAGCATAAGGGTTACCGTCCATCTGCCTTACCTGGTTGCTCAGGAAGAGCTCGTTCAGGCTGAACCGGGAGGCTTTGAATTCGACGGCTTCAGATTGACCTGGCGGTGGATAAAAGAGCCTTTTCCGGCGGAGATCAGGCTTTCGTTGATGGCTCCATCCCTGCAGAGGAGGCTCCGGGAGCTCAGAGGGAAGACCGACGCCCTCTCCCTCTACGAAGCCGGCACCATCTACCGGACCCTGGCCATGGCCCTGCCTCCGGATTCGGAAGCGTGCGATCGCTTCTACAGGGAGGCCATCGCTTTCCTGGAAAAAGCCCGCTCGGCGGATCAAACCTTCTACCAGGTCTCCCTGGATCTGGCCGCCCTCTACTACCACAGAGCGTTCCGCTCCGATGGCTCCGTGGATTTACCGTCCCTTGCCCTGGCTGCCCGGGAGATGGAAAAGGCGGTGGAAGCGGGCGCTCCGGAAGGGAATCTGGCCTGGACCCTCCAGAGCATCTATCTGGCTCTGAGCAAGAAATTTCAGGAAGAGGGCCTCTACAGGGAAGCGATCGCTTACCTTGAGAAGGCCATGGCCCTGGCCGAAAAGGGCTACGCCGTTCCGGCCGGAACGAGCGAGATATCCCGTCTCAAGCGCGACCTGAGCGCCCTCCTGGCCACCGAACTTCTGGAAGAGGGAGAATACCGGCAGGCCATCTCCCTGATAAACGAAGTCTTCGGGCGGGACTTCTGGGAAATCCTCGGGGTGAAACTACCCCTCTGCCGTTCGGCCAGAGCGCAGGTGAGCCTGAAGCCCGGCACCGGCGAACTGACGTGCTCCTGCACCCCCGGCCCCCTATACAACCCATCCGATCCCGACCTGGCTTCGCTTCCTCTTGAAGGCAGCGATCGGCTTGTCGTGCGCGTGGATTTCCCCCTCGGCGAAATGTATGCCCCTGAAAGGAGGGAATTGGCCGGCCGTTTCCCCACAAGGAGCGATTTTGCCCTTTGCGTGGCCGCGCTCAAAACCTCGTCAATCGAGTGGAGCGAGCGCTCTGAATTCCTCGGAAAACGCCTCTTCCTCAAAGGGGAGATTGACACCTCGGAAGCCCTCAGCTTGATGGACCTGGAACTGGCGGTCCTGAGGAAGAAAGAGGGCGAGCTGGCCTCGGAGAGAGTATTTGAATCGGAGATAGTCCAGAGCATGGCGCTCAAAATTCTGGAGACGGGCACCAGGGAGCTGGAAGCTCTCAAGCTCAATTCTTCCCTTGAGCTGGAACTGAACCTCGGCGGGGCCGAGCAGAAGTGGTTCATAAAGCCCGGAGGAAAGATATCCATACAGCGGGAATTTCAGGAACTCTACTCCTGGGTTAAGCCGGTGGTCGTGCTACTGGGCCTGACGGCGATAGCTCTGCTTGCGGTCCTCCTGTGGAAGCTCAGGATGTCCGTTTAACCCCTATGATTGGCCATCCCTTACCTTCAGCGTAGGCGGCCAGTTCGGGGTCCGGGTAAACGGCCACAGGGTTGCCCACAAGCTCCAGGACGGGCAGGTCGTATATGCTATCGGCATAGGCGTAGCTTCTGGACAGATCAAGGTCAGGGTGCGAGGCCAGGAAAGCCCTGAGCCTGTCGAGTTTGCCCTCCCCGAAGCAGAGGGGGCCCTTTATCCTTCCGGTGAGCCTGCCGTTCCTGACCTCAAGCTCGGTTCCGATTGCCCAATCGGCTCCGAGTTGCTCCCCCACGAATTTTATCAGGGGTTCAAAAGAACCGGAGACGATGACAAGTTTGCGCCCTTTGCTCCTGTGCTCTTCCCAGATGGACATTATTTCCGGCCGCAGCCTGCTTTTCACGTAGTTCTCCCAGAGCCACCGGAAAACACCCTGAGCTTGCTCAACGGTCAGGCCCCTGAGGGTCCAGGACATGTTTTTCGCCCACAAAAGGTAATAAGGTTTGCGCTTGAGGAGGCCGGCTCTGTAGAGGGGGTAAAGGGCGAGGTGAGAATAAAGGTAAAGCCAGAGCATCGTCCTGTTCGTTCCGGTGGTGCGGTGGTGGAGGGCTATCCCCCTCCAGGTGCTTCCCCGGAACAGAGTCCCATCAAAGTCGAAAAAAGCTGCCTCCATGGCTCAGCCTCCATCAATGACGATGATTATCTCCGCCGTCCCGCTCAGGAAAGCGGCATCTTCATTGTAGTAGATGACCCTCACGTTCAAAACCAGGTAAACCTTCTCCTTGAGCTTTCCGGTCCAGACGAGGGAATCCCCTGCCTTCCGGTAGGGATAGCCTTCAATTCCTTCAAATTTCGCTCCCTCCGCCTCTTTCCCCCCGTATCTGACGGTTGTCCCCGGTATCAATTCCCCCCTGTTGACTTTGTATCCTGCCGGGGCAGTGAATTTGATGGGCGCTTCTTTCGGGGGAGGTGCCGGAGCTGGCTGCGGTTCCCTTATCCTGAGGGTGAAGATGCCGGCGGAATTGAGGGCCTTTGAGTCAAAGTTCACTATCCTCGTCTCAAGCTTGAGGTCAACTCCGGGCAGGAGAGGGCTTTCCAAGCTCAGTGAATCGCCCCTCTGCTTTACAGCTTTCTGTCCCTTTATGAGGACTTCTGCCCCCTGCGGGCCCAGGCCGAGGTAGGAAATTTCGGCATAGGGAAGCTTTTCCCCTTTCTTGATGGTCAAACTCACGGGGCCGGAGTATGAGAGGATCTGTTCCTCCGCCTGAACGCAGGAGGCCAGGAGCAGCAGGACAAGGCTGAGAAGGATCAGGCGCCTCAATCTGACCCTCCGAGCCACTTCTGGAAGAACCCCAGCACTCTCTCCCTGTATTCTTCGGGGTAAACTTCGTCCACGTTCCTGTGGCCTGCCTGCGGAGCAATCCAGAGCTCTTTTGGCTCGCCCGCCGCCTGGTAGAGGGCCCTGATCTCGCTCGTGCTTATGAAGATGTCCTTTTCCCCGTGGATGAGGAAGAGGGGCCTCGGGGATATTCTGGCCACCCACCTTATGGGGTCAGCGGAGGGAAGCCAGGCGCCGAGCCTGAGGGAAGCGAAGAGGATGGCCAGAGGGCCGGCTATGAAGCCTACCGGGCGCAGTGCGGGGTTCACCACCCCTATGCCCCTGATGAGGACACCCACGAGCTTAGCGAAGGCCCCGTCGCACACCACGGCCTTTATGGACGGCTCCACAGCTGCAGTTGTTATGGCCACAGCGCCGCCCATGGAGAAGCCCAGAACCCCTATGTTGTCCAGACCTCTGCTCTTGAGGTAATCGACGGCCCCCAGGAGGTCAAGGCGCTCAAAGTAGCCCATGGAGATCCTGTCTCCCTCGCTTCGCCCATGCCCCCGGAAGTCAAACATAAGCACGTTGAAGCCGCCGGAGTGGAACCATGGCACATATTTCAGGTCGGGGTCCATGCTGCCGGCGTGACCATGGCAGAAGATCACAGTCCCTTTTGCCTGCGGTGCAGGGATGAACCAACCCCTCAGGGTTATGCCGTCCCTTGATTTGAACTCAACTTCCTCAAACTGGAGGCCGTAGCGGGCCGGGGAATCGGGCTTGTCGGGCTGGCGGCGCCGGATTATATACTGCGATTCCCTCCAGCCCGCCACCAGAAAGAAGGCAACGATGAGGGCCAGGACAAAGGTCAGGGGCAGCATTTCTAACCTCCATGGCGGATTTTCTCCAGTTTTTTCTCCAGGATCTGCTCCTTTGAAAAGCCTTCAAGCTGCAGGTAGTAGATTGCAGTGTCCAGGAGGGCATCCTCGGGGATGAGGCCCACCACCTCGCTGGAGACGACGGCGACGCCGTAGCGGGCAGCTTCGCGGCGGATCATCTCCATCACCCTCGGTATGGGGGTCTGGCGGTAATCGGTGAGGTTCATGGAGACCTGGGCTTTCCCCCTGACCAGGAGGCCGAGGGCCTTTACGTAGCGCAGTCCTCCGCTGGAGTGCCTCACTGCCTTCGCTATTTCCCTGGCTATCCTGACATCATCGGTGCTGAGGTAAACGTTGAAGGCAATGAGGGGAGGTCTGGCTCCGATGGCGGTGGCTCCGGCTTTGCCCAGGACGGCCGGACCGAAATCCGGGGCTCTGTCGGGGTCGGTGGCGATGGCCTCTTTGAGGCCTTCGTATTCCCCGCGGCGGATGTAAGCCAGGTCCTGGCGTTCGGGACGGGTGGCCGCTTCCCCGTAGAGGTAAACGGGGATTCCGAGCTCCTTCCCCACCCTTTCCCCGAGCCTCCGGGCCATGGCCACACAGTCTTCCATCGTAACCCCCTTCAGCGGGACGAAAGGCACCACATCGGTTGCACCGATGCGGGGATGCTGCCCCCTGTGCTGGTCCATATCTATGAGCTCGGCGGCCTTCCTTATCGCCCGGAAAGCGGCTTCTTCCACCGCTTCCGGCTCCCCCACGAAAGTCACCACTGAGCGGTTGTGGTCCTCGTCGGATTCCACGTCAAGGACCCAGACCCTTTCCACCTCAGTGATGGCCCGGACGATGGCCTCAATCACTTCTCTGCGGCGTCCTTCGCTGAAATTGGGGACGCACTCCACCAGCCTTTCCATTGCTTTAACCTCCTCAGGGGCGTGGCGGGGGTGTTTTCTGGAAAGTAAGGACCAGGCTCCTGGAAGGGGAGTGGAACCGGTAGCTGAAACGCGGCGGGATTATGGTCAGGTCGGCCTGGCCCAGGGTCAGGGTTTCGGGGCCGCTCTCTAAGATCAGGCTCCCTTCCACCACCATGATGAAGAGGGGGCGAGGCAGCCTCTCATACCAAAGGCTCGTCCCCTCGCAGAGGAGAAGGCCCAGGGTGAAGTCCTCCACGCGGGCGAGCTCTATGCTCTGATAGGGCGCAGAGATAGCCTGGCTCCTCCGGTACAGGTTGACTTTGGTCAGGGCGATGTCTTCGTGGTGGGAAAGGCGGTGGCCGTTCTTGCGGTCGGGGAGGAACTTGGGGCTGAAGAGCAGGACCTCGGAGCGGATTCTGGATGCGGAGCGGTGGAGGATCCCCTTGGGGACGGTCAAAAGCTCACCGGTCTCAAGGGTGAAGGAGCCGAGTTCGGTGTCCAGGTTTATGGTTCCGGAGTGGACGAGGAAGAGTTCGTCCTGGTCAAGGTGCTTGTGCCAGGCCAGAGTTCCCTGGCAGAGGTAGACCGAGACGGAGAAATCCTCAATGTAGGCCAGTTCAATCATGGAGAAGGGCTTTGTGAGGCGAGCTCCCTGGCGTGAGACGTTCACTTTATACATCAGAGGCCAACTCCATCAATGGAAGCTCCGCACTTGTAGCAGCGGCCGCCGGTGATCCGGTATTCCAGGATGCTGAAGCCGAAGCGGCGGATGAGGAGGCTGCCGCAGTTGTAGCAGTAAGTGTTCTCCCCCTCGCTTCCGGGGACATTGCCCTCGTATACGTAACGGAGGCCTGCCTTGAGGCCTATTTCCCTCGCCCTGTGGAGCGTGGCAACGGGCGTGGGAGGACGGTCCAGCATCCTGTAATGGGGGTGGAACCTGCTCACGTGCCAGGGGGTTTCGGGCCCGAGCTCGTTGACGATGAACTCGGCGATGGTGCGCAGTTCATCCTCGGAATCGTTGAGGCCGGGGATTATGAGGGTGGTGACCTCAACCCAGATGCCCATTGATTTCATCTTCTTGAGCGAATCCAGGACGGGCTGTAGCCTCGCCCCGCAATACTGGCGGTAGAACTCATCCTTTCCGGCCTTGAGGTCAACGTTGGCGGCATCAAGGTAAGGGTGGAAAGCCTCCAGCATCTCGGGGGTCATGTAGCCGTTGGTGACGTAGATGTTGGCGAGCCCTTCCTGGTGGGCCAGGACGGCGGTATCGTAGGCGTATTCAAAGAAGATAGTGGGCTCGGTGTAAGTGTAGGCTATGCTGCGGGAGCCGTAGCGTTTGGCATTGCGGACGATGACCTCGGGGGGTATATCTCCTCCGATGATTCGGCCCTCATCCCTGGGCATCTGGGAGATTTCCCAGTTCTGGCAGAACTGGCAGCGGAAGTTGCACCCGACGGTGGCTATGGAGAAAGCCACGGTTCCTGGGTAGAAGTGGAAGAGGGGCTTCTTCTCCACCGGGTCGGCGGCCTGGGAGATGACCTTGCCGTATACGAGGGTGTAGAGGGTCCCATTGCGGTTCTCCCTCACCATGCAAACCCCGAGTTTACCCGGGGCTATCCTGCACCGGTGGGCGCAGAGGTTGCACTGGACCTTCCCATCTTCTAACTTCTGATAGAGCCTCGCCTCCACCATCGCTTCCCCCCGGAAAAAAGTATATCACTTTTCCCGGGGGCGAGCAACTGGCGGGAAAGCGAGGAAAACCCCTCAAGCGGGGCGTGCCGGAGCCCCTTGCCCCAGCACACCCAGTTTACCTTTTGCCTGCACGGCAGTGGCATATACCACAAAAGGCCGTCACCCGCAAATCCATTGCCCATCCAGGTTCAACGGGCGCACAATAGGGTTCGCTTTTGCCCATCGCCTGCAGGGTCCCCTGAGCCTGTATGGCCCGGGTGTGGTGAGGCTACCGGGAGTATCTGCTTTGCTTTGAGATAAAGGGGAAGAAGAGCTTCCAGGGGTGAATTTTCAGCCAGACTGCCCGCTCCAGAGGGGATTCCCCCTCTCCCCCGAAGATGGAGACGAGGTAGAAGGTCAGTTCTTCACGGGAGTGCCCCACAATGCCCCACCGCACGCTTGAAGAGGAGCCGGCAGGGAGAGGGCCCATCCAGCGCAGGAAATTTCCCCCAATCTCCACATTCCCCGTGTCCCAGGAGAGGGAACCCGGCACG
>DAOUCW010000211.1:0-2808 GCA_034431695.1 Anaerolineae bacterium
TTCTTCCACGTGGAGCCAGCTCACATCCCTGAGGGCGCGGCGCATCCTCCTGATGGCCTCCCTCAGGGTGCCCCTCTGCATTGCGGGGTGGAGGCTCTTCCAGCGCGGCAGGGAGAAGACTATGCCTTCCTCTTCCTCCCGCTCCACCACTTCGGGCCAGCAGGCTTCCACCTGGCGGCGCAGGAAATCGTAATCGTCGGCGAAGAGCTGGGCCGAGCGCCTGACCAGCTCCCGAAAGCGGGGGTTGAAGGTCTCAAGGTATGGGATGAGCTCGTGTCGGAGCCGGTTGCGGAAGTAGGTGGTATCCAGGTTGGACATGTCAAAGCGGGGGGTAAGGTTGTGCTCCCGGCAGTAGGCTTCTACTTCTGCCCTGGTGATTTCCAGGAGGGGGCGGACGAGCCAGAGGTCGTATTCTTCTCCCCCCACGACGAGGCGGGTGCGGGGGAGCATGCCCCTGAGGCCCGCCAGGCCTGAGCCCCTGACCCAGTGCATCACCACCGTCTCCACCTGGTCGTCGGCATTGTGGCCGACGGCTATGGTCCTGGCCTGCTCCTTCAGGGCGACTTCGGCGAGGAATTTGTAGCGGGCATAGCGGGCAGCCTCTTCCAGGCTCATCCCCCTTTCCCGCGCCAGGGCCGGAACATCCCTGGCCTCAATCGTGCACGGAAGGCCCCATTCCCTGCTGATTTTTTCCACGAAGGCAGCATCTTCATCGGCGGCGATCCCCCTTATCATGTGGTTGAGGTGAGCCACGTGGAGCTTGAGGTCCCATTCATCCCCGAGGCGCTTGAGGACGTGCAGGAGGCACAGGGAATCGGGGCCTCCCGATACTCCCACGACTATCTTCTCTCCGCGGGAGAAGAGGTTGTGCCGGATAACGAAGAGGCGGACTTTTTCCAGCATCCGTCCTCACATTTCCACCACTTTGATGCCCCTTTTCGCCAGCTCCTCTAAGAAAGGCTCCGGTTCTATGCAGCCCTCTGGAGCGAAGGCTCCTTTCTGGGGGATGAGGCCGCGGGCGAGCCATTGGGCCCCTATGGAGGCCGGTATTCCCGTGAGGCGCCCCATCCTGTCGGCTACGGCGTAGCTTACGGTCTTTGTCTGGCCGTCCCTTCGGCCCTTTACGGTGACCTTTGCCCCGGAGCAGGCCACACCTCCCACGCGGAATATGCCCTCAATGGAGTGGATGAGGCGTGCCATCCTCTCCATCCTGGCGGGGGTGTTTATCAGGCCGAGGGAGGAGAGGATTTCCACAACCCTGTTGTTCCAGTCGGGGATGAGGGCACCTTTGATGGTCACGGTCCTGGCCTTTATGTAGCGGGGGATGGTCAGCGGCTCCGGGTGGCCACAGTGGGCGACCCTCACCTTCCCGAGCGGCGGCGGGAATTCAACGGTCTCCCACCCTGTGGAGGCCTTCACTTCTGCGAGGCGGCCGTCGAGCCACGTGGGGACTTTGCCGGTGGAAGCGTAGAAGACGTGCATTATAACTGCCAGGCCCTTTGAATCGGAGGCGCTTCCGGTCCAGGCTATGTGGATTTCATCCACTTCGTCAAACTGCCGGGATGCGTGGCGGGCCAGGACGTTGGTGATCCCCGGGGTCCAGCCCAGGCCTGTGATTATGGTTATTCCTTTCTGGCGGGCGGTCTCGTCCAGGGCCAGGATCCCTTCCACGGGGCTGTAGTCATCGCAGATGTCCACGTAATTTACCCCTGCCTCCAGGGCGGCTCTGGCCATGGGGAGGGCGAACTTGTAGAAGGGGCCGATGCAACCAACGGCGGCGTCGGCTCCTTCAAGGACTTTCCGCAGCGAGGCAGGGTCGGTAGCATCCACAAAAGCTGCCCTGGCTCTTTCTCCGAACCTGGAAGCCATCTCTTCGGCCACTTTAATGCGGTAATCGGCGATGATCACTTCGGCATCGGAAGTCTGGATGAGGTCGTGGACAACGTGGCTTCCCATGTCACCGCAACCACCGAGGACCACTATCCGCATGTCTTTCCTCCTCTGAGGGGATGACACCGCCTGAGGATATTATAGCGCACTCGGGGGAATTTGCCAGTTTTCAACCCCTCTTATGGTGCGATTGTGGGGGACTGTCATCTTGTGCCCCGGTGGACCGGCCCTGTGGGGGGTGAAATAACAACCTGCAGCCCGCTGCCGCCTGCAGCAGCGCGGGCGTGGACATATTCCGGCACAATTCAGCGGCCGGCCTGGTGGGGTTTATTGAGGACGGATGCTCCTCCGGGTCTCCCCCGATTGAGCATCACCATCGTTGCCAGGTCCCGTCGTCGGTGTAGAAGAGGTAGATCACGCCGGTGTCGGTCTGTATCGCAAAGCCGCGCTCAAAGGACTGCATCCATCCGTAATAACCGCGCTCGCAGTCGGTGGCGTTGCCGAGCCGACGCCGGACCTCGGGGATATCGCACCAGACCATCCCGAAACCCCGCTTCGGGGTCGGTGGGCATCGGGGTGGCGTGTTCTCGTCCGGGCACCAGAACTCAGGCTCCCCGGGGTAGGGGGAGTGGTGGTAGATGCGCCATGTTCCGTCGTTGAAGAGCACAAGCACCTGGGCGATGTCTATCGGCTCCCGCCAGAACATCTTGCCGCGCTCAAAGTTCTCCTCCGCAATCAGTCCCCGAATGGCATAGCTCGTGGCACAACCCAGGCGGTCCTGGACATAATACCAGGCGGTTGCGAAAGAGCAGTGCACGGGCACGCAGATGGGAGTAGGAGTGGGGGACGGCGTCGGAGAAGGACTGGCGGTCGGAGTTGGAGATGGCGTCGGGGAGGGCTTGCTGGTCGGGGTGGGGG
>DAOUCW010000212.1:0-15339 GCA_034431695.1 Anaerolineae bacterium
GGGAGGGGATCGGCTGCCGCCAGCATAATATCCTATGCCCTGGGGATAACCGAGCTCGATCCCCTCCGCTATGACCTCATCTTTGAGCGCTTCCTCAACCCCGGAAGGGTCTCCATGCCCGACATTGACATAGACTTCCAGGACGACCGCCGGGACGAAGTGATTGAATACGTGGTCCGCAAATACGGCCAGGACAGGGTTGCCCAGATAATAACCTTCGGGACCATGGGCGCCAAAGCAGCCATAAGGGATGTGGGAAGAGCACTGGATATGCCCCCGGGCGAAGTGGACATGGTGGCGAGGCTGGTTCCCCCGGGGGCCAAAGTGACCATAGACTATGCCCTTGAGGTTTCCCCTAAACTCCGGCAACTCTACGAAGAGAGCGATTACATCCGCAAACTCGTGGACACCGCCCGCCGCCTGGAGGGCGTTGCCAGGCATGCCTCCACCCATGCTGCCGGCGTCGTTGTTGCCGATGCCCCCCTGGTCCAATACGTCCCCCTCCACCGGCCCACAAGGGGGGAAGAGGGGAACGGCGTCGTCACCCAGTATCCGATGGAAATTCTGGAGGAGCTGGGCCTCCTGAAGATTGACCTCCTGGGCCTCTCCACCCTCACCCTCATAAAGAAAACGCTGGACTTCATCAGGGAGAGGCACGGGATAGACCTCAAGCCCCAGGATATCCCCCTTGACGACCCCGAAATCTACAGGCTCCTGTCCTCGGGCGAGGTGACCGGAGTATTCCAGGTTGAATCGGCGGGGATGAGGAGAACCCTGATGAAGCTCCAGCCCACAGTATTTGAGGATGTGATCGCGGTCCTCGCCCTCTACCGCCCCGGTCCCATGCATTACATTGACCTTTACATTGACCGCAAGCACGGGCGTAAACCTGTGGAATACCGCCATCCCCTCCTCGAGCCCATCCTCAAAGAAACCTACGGCATCATGATCTACCAGGAGCAGGTGATCCGCACTGCCATGGACCTGGCCGATTATTCCGCCTCCGAAGCGGACCTGATGCGCAGGGCTGTGGGCAAGAAAAAGGAGGAGGAACTGAAGGCCCACCGCACCCGCTTCGTGGAAGGAGCAGTCCGGAAAGGAATACCACCCGAGGTCGCTCATGAAATCTTCAACGATATTGAATTCTTTGCCGACTACGGCTTCAACAAAGCCCACGCCGCCGCCTATGCAGTCCTCACCTGCCAGACGGCCTACCTCAAGGCCCATTACCCCCTTGAGTTCATGGCTGCCCTCCTCACGATAGAGCGCCACAACACCGACAAACTCCCCGTCCTCATAACCGAATGCCGCAGGATGGGGATTGAGATACTTCCTCCGGATGTGAACCGCTCTTCCACGGGCTTCACCATAGAGGGCAATGGAATTCGCTTCGGGCTTGAGGGAGTGAAAAACGTGGGGGCCGCTTCGGTTGAGGCTATCCTGAAGGCGAGGGAGAAAGGGGGTCCTTTCAGGAGCCTGGAGGATTTCTGCTTCCGGGTTGACCTGAGGGAGGTTGGCAGGAGGGCGCTGGAATCTCTGATAAAAGTTGGCGCCCTTGACTCCTTCGGGGAAAGGGCAGCGCTCCTTGCGGCGATGGACAAAATGATGGCCCTGAGCGCCGAAGCCCACAGGGCCAGGGGGATTGGGCAGCTCGCCCTTTCCCTGCCCATATCCATCAAACTTCCGAGGGTGAAGCCAGCTTCAATGAAGGAAATACTGGAGTGGGAGAAAGAGCTCGTGGGAGCTTACATCTCGGAGCACCCTGTTTCCCGCATTTTGCCCTTCCTCACCAACCAGATAAACCACTACATCGGTGAGCTGAATGAAGAGCTGGATGGTCAGGAAGTCTCCGTGCTGGGCCTCGTCACTTCGGTAAGGGAGATAACCTCATCAAAGGGCAAGCCCATGGCTTTTGCCCAGATTGAGGACCTCCAGGGGAGCGTTGAAGTGGTTATAAGGCCTCAGGTCTGGGAAAAGACTGCTCCCCTTTGGGAGGAAGGGAAAATCCTCATAGTAAAGGGGAAAGTGGAGGTAAGGGAGGGAAAGCCTTCCATCGTCTGCGAGGCTGTCCAGAACAACATAATGCTGATAAAGCCTCCTGAAACCTCCAGGCACCTGCACATAACTATCAACCGCACCGGGGATCCGGCCGCCGATTCCGAGCTTCTGGAGAAAGTATACAATCTGCTTACCCGCTACCGCGGCGGCGATAAGTTCACCATATACTTTGAAAACTACGTTCTGGAATTCCCTGAAGCCCAGACCCGTTACTGCCCCGAGCTTGAGGAAGAACTTCTCTCACTCCTTGGCCCCGGTGCGATCAGGGTGGATTAAAGAACTGCTATGGCATCTATCTCCACCAGGGCACCTCTGGGGAGAGCTGCTACCTGGACGGTCGTTCTGGCGGGTGGGGACTGGGGGAAAAACTCGGCGTAGACGGCGTTCATAGCCTGGAAATCCTTGAGGTCCTGGAGGAAAACCCCCACCCTGACGACATTTTCCAGGGAAGCGCCCGCTGCTTCCAGAATGGCCTTCAAGTTGAGGAGGGCCTGCCTGGTCTGGGCCTCAATTCCCTCCTCAAGCTGGCCGGTGGCAGGGTTGATGCCGATCTGCCCGGCTACAAAGAGGAGGTTGCCGGCTTTTACCGCCTGAGAATAGGGGCCTATCGCTGGAGGGGCTTTGTCGGTGGTTATTATCTCCCTCATCTTTCCTCCTTTCAGGGGGAAATTATCCCAAGCCTCAAGGGCGTTTGGGATATTTGGGATAAATTTGGGATAACGCCTTAGGCGTAGAGGTATTTCTTCCAGGCCTCGTGGCAGCGGGCTTCTCCCAAAAGGACAAAGACGATGTAGCGGGGGCGTGAAGGTTTAGCGATGAGGCGCATGCCGGCTTCTTCTGGCAGGCGGGAGCCTTTGCGGTGGTTGCAGCTCTTGCATGCCGTTACCACGTTCTCCCACTCGGTTTTGCCACCCCTGTGGCGGGGGATCACGTGGTCCAGAGTCAGCTCGCTCTTGGGCAGTTGCCTGCCGCAATACTGGCAGGTGTAATGGTCGCGGGCGAAAACGGTCTTTCGGGTGAGCGGAACATTCACGAATTTTGGCACTTTGACGTAGGTTACAAGCCTGATGACCAGGGGAACCGGAAAGCAGAGCTTTTCTGAGCGCAGGTAGGCATCGGTAGCTTCAACGATCTCAGCCTTCTCTTTGAGGACCAGCACTATAGCCCTTTTGACTGAGACCACGCTCAGGGGTTCGTAAGTTGAGTTAAGGACCAGAACTGAACCTTCCAGCATGGCTGCTTCCCCCATTTCGGCTTTCAGGGAAGCCTTAAAAACAAAGCCCCCGCCCGGGGCCTGTTTTTAAGGTGGGCGAGGAGGGTTTCGAACCCCCGACCTCGCGGATGTGAGCCGCGCGCTCTACCGCTGAGCTACTCGCCCTTCCAGTTATATTATAGGCTAAAGCCAGGGGTTTGTCAAAAATTTGCGAAAGTGTTTGAAAATCGGTTAGGCCATAGGCCGGCCTGCGAGGAGGGGATGAATTCAACCGTTTGGTCCTGTTGGGAAACGATGGTATAATCCAAACTAAGCATGCGCCGAACGTAATTTCAAGCCCTGGTGCTGCCTCAGTGCAAGTTTAGGAAGGTGATGTTTGCCCGAAGGGGGCAAAATGAAAGAGGGAAGCATAGATAGGCTGGCTTTCACTATTGTGCACAGTTCCTTCGTGCAGAACCTCCTCAAAGCCCTCTACAGGGAAGGATTCCAGGCGACCATCATAGAAGTTAAAGGAGGCTTCCTGGAAGAACCAATGGTGACCTTGCTGGTCGGCATGAATCACCGGAAGCTTCCGCTTTTCCTTGAATTGCTCAGAGCCCATTGCCCCGCCCGATTCCGTTATGTCCCGGCGGGAGTGTTAGCCACCTGGCCTCCCTCATTCCCGAGGGCTGTTGAAGTCAGCGCGGGAGGGGCAACCGTCCTGGTGGTTCCGGTGGAGAAATTCTACCAGCTTTAGGAGGGGTTCGTGAAGAAGCTCGTTGTGGCCATCGTGAAAGATGGCGATGCGCCCGCAGTTATGGAGGCCCTTATCGGCAGAAATTTCAGAGTGACCAGGATTGCCAGCACCGGAGGTTTCCTGCGGCGAGGTAATGTTACGCTCCTCATCGGCACCGAAGAAGAGCGCTTGGATGAGCTCATCGGAGCGATCTCCAGGGCTTGCGCTGAGCCCCCACCCGGCCAGCACAGGGCTATCGTCTTCGTAATTCCGATGGAGCAATTCGTCCAGGTGAGTTGAGGCAGTGTTCAGGCGTCTCATAGCTTTCATAGAGGACGATTGGGGGCCTCACGCTGGAACTTTGCTGCGCCGCTCCCTCCGGTGGTTCCTGGCCGATGGGGTATTTGGGGGCTCAAGCGATGCTGTAGTTAACGCTTTCCTGTCCATCTACCTTCTGGCTCTGGGGGCCACCAGAACCCAGATAGGTTTTATGGCCTCTCTCTCCAACCTTACGATGCTCCTGGTCATGATGCCAGGGGCAGCTCTGGCCGAAAGGGCCAGAGAATACAAGGGTTTTGTCCTGAAAGCTTTGATCCTCAACAAATCAACTCTTTTCCTCCTGGCCTTGCTGCCCCTTTTGCCCCTGGACAGGTATGTGGTTTCAATAGGGATAGGTCTGGCCATTCTGCGCACCCTCCTGGGTCATTTTGCGAACCCCGCCTGGACCGCTTTCGTCGGGAAACTTGTGCCTCTGCAGTGGCGGGGCAGGTATTTCGCTTCCCGCAATATCCTGATAGCGCTGGCCAGCATGATGGTGACCCTGGTGACCGGCTCTCTCGTGGACCTTTTCGGGAAACCCTATGGGTATCAGGTGGCTTTCGGTCTGGCAGGCGTTCTGGGGATGCTCTCAGCCTACTCTTTTTCCAGAATAGAAGAGCCTTCGATCGCCCACGAAAGAACGCACTCTTCGGCCGTGAAGGCGCTGAAGGATATCGGAAAGGTGGAAGGATTTCTGCCTTTCTGCATCCTTTCGGGCCTGTGGAACTTTTCAGTCCAGGTGGCAGGACCTTTCTTCCCCGTCTACATGGTGGAAGGGTTCAGGGCCGGAGGCGCTCTGGTCGGGCTTATTTCCTCGCTGGTTACCCTGGCTTCAATTCCGGGGCAGAGGATTTTCGGTCGCCAGTCCGATGAGCGGGGAGCACTGTGGGTTCACAGGCTGAATGCGTTCCTCATCCCCTTTGTCCCCTGGCTCTGGGCCTTAGCCCCGACGGTATGGTTCGTGATACCTGTTGAGCTCTTCAGTGGATTCGTGTGGGCGGGCTTCAACCTCGCCACTTTCAATCTGCTCCTGGAATTCACGCCTCAGGAAAACAGGCCCATGTATGTGGCTTTCTACCATGCAGCGGTAGGGCTCGGGATGACCGTTGGCCCGATGCTGGGTGGAATTCTCGTTGACAATTTGGGCTACAGGGGTTTGTTCTGGCTTTCAGGTGCCCTCCGGGCTATCACCGCAATCCTCTTCGCCCTTTTCCTCCGCAGGGCAAAAAATTAAGCCGGTGGCTGTTGCGCCACCGGCCTAACGTTCAGGCCAGGAATTGCCTCAGGATGTCCTCCAGATCTGGTTTGCTCAGCTCCTGGAGTTCGTAGCGGACCCTGACCGTTGGTTTGTTCACCCTGATCACCCGCCGCAGGTCTATGGGGGTTGCCACGAGGACAAGGTCACACGGGGTGGCATTCACAGTGGCTTCAAGCTCCTCAATCTGCCTTGCCCCATACCCGACGGCCGGGAGAAGCGGTCCTATGTGGGGGTATTTCTGGAAAGTCTCGGCGATGGAACCGTGGGCGTATGGCCTCGGGTCCACAAGTTCGGCTGCGCCGAATTTCCGGGCAGCTACAACTCCGGCGCCGTAACTCATCTCCCCGTGGGTGAGTGTTGGCCCGTCCTCAATCACCAGGACCCTCTTCCCCTTTATGGCTTCGGGTTCTTCCACGAAGATGGGGGATGCGGCCTCAACTATTATAGCTTCGGGGTTAACGCGGCGGATGTTGGCCTTGACTTTATCCACATCCTCGGGTCTGGCCGTGTCCACTTTGTTCACCACCACGACGTGGGCCATCCGCAGGTTGGTCTCGCCGGGATGATAGGTCAACTCGTGGCCGGGGCGGTGGGGGTCAGCCACTACGATGTGGAGGTCGGGCTTGAAGAAGGGGAAATCGTTGTTCCCGCCGTCCCAGAGGATGACATCGGCTTCTTTTTCAGCTTCGCGGAGGATGCGCTCGTAATCCACTCCCCCGTAGACGACGAAGCCGTTGGCGATGTGGGGCTCGTAGTCTTCCCTCTCCTCAATGGTGCAACCGAAGCGATCCAGGTCCTCAAAAGAGGCGAAGCGCTGGATCACCTGGCGCCTCAGATCTCCGTAGGGCATTGGGTGGCGGACTACCACGACCTTTTTGCCCATATCTCTGAGGATCCTTGAGACCCTGCGGCTCGTCTGGCTCTTGCCGCTCCCGGTCCTGACGGCGCAGACGGCCACAACGGGCTTTGACGATTTGAGCATGGTGCTTCCGGCTCCCATCAGCCGGAAATCAGCCCCGCAGGCCAGAGCCAGGGAAGCCCTGTGCATGACGTATTCGTGGGATACATCGCTGTAGGCGAAGATGACCTCGTCCACTTTGTAGCGCTTTATGAGCTCGGGAAGCTCTTCCTCCGGGTAGATCGGGATCCCATTGGGGTAGAGGGGGCCGGCCAGTTCAGGGGGGTAAACTCTCCCTTCTATGTTGGGGATCTGGGCAGCGGTGAAAGCCACCACCTCGTAATCGGGGTTAGAGCGGAAGAAAACGTTGAAGTTGTGGAAGTCTCTCCCCGCAGCACCCATTATTATGACGCGCTTTCTGCCCATTTTTCCCTCCTTCAACGCGCAATTTTCGCCAGAAGCACACCCACTTCGTAGAGCAGGAGCAAAGGTATCATGACAAGGCTCATGTTGAAGGGATCGGGGGTGGGTGTTATGACGGCCGCTATTATGGCTATGATTACCACTGCATATTTCCGGTTCCGGCTGAGCCACTGGGGGGATATGAGGCCGAGCCTGGACAGAAAATAAATCACCAGGGGGAGCTCAAAAGTCATCCCTATCCAGAAGAGGAACTTGGTCACAAAATCAATGTATTCCCCTATGGTCCACTGGGCCCTGGCCACATCGCCACCGAAAGTGAGGAGGTATTTGACTGCAAAGGGCAGCATCACGAAATAGGCGAAAGAGAGCCCCGCCAGGAAGGAGAGGCTGGCCGCTGGGATAAGCCAGTAGAGGTAGCGCCTTTCGTGGGGGTAGAGGGCCGGGAGGATGAACCTCACCATCTGGTAAACGATCACGGGCATGGACAGGGCTATGCCGGCTATGAAGGCCACTTTCAGGTAAGTGATGATCATCTCTGTCGGGCGCAGGAAAACAGGCTTGAGCTCGCCCATGGGGGATATGAGGATCCTGAGGAGTCTTCCGGTGAAGAAAAGGCTGAGGAAAATGCCTGAAATCAAAGCAATGGCTGATTTTATCAGCCTCTCCCGCAGCTCCTCAAGGTGCTCAAGGAGGCCCATGCGGGCCTCTGAAATATCTCTATTGCTCCTTTCTCTCTTCGGCTCCACTTTCCTTCAGGCTGAGCTCTTTCTCAGCTTCTTTGATTTCCCTGGTTATCTGAGTGGTAACATCCCTGGTGGCTTCCCGGAACTCCCGGATGCTTCGGCCCAGGGCCCTTCCAAGCTCCGGAAGCCTCCCAGGTCCGAAGATGATCAGAGCTATCAGGAGTATTAGCAGGAGCTCACCAGGACCTATCCCCATGAAGTTCATTTCTTCTTCCTCCTCTTTCTCTTCCCCCTCTGGCCCATGACGAATTCCTTTTCGTTTTCAAAGACTGCTCCCAGCACCCCGTTCACGAAGCGGTAGGAGCTATCGCTTCCGAAAAGCTTGGCCAGTTCCACCGCCTCGTTGATGGCCACCTTTATGGGGGTCTCGGGGACGTAGCCCATTTCGTAAAGCCCTAACCTGAGGACGTTGCGGTCAATGTAGGGGAGATGCTGGACGGGAAAGGCCGGCGCGTATTTGCCTATCAGGGAATCCAGTTGCTTCAGGTTGGTCAGGACCCCCATAACCAGGCGACGGGCATACTGGGCATGCTTCTCGGGCAGCGGTGTCTCCTCCAGCCTGTCCCTCAGGACCGTTTCCGGGTCATGCCCCACTATGTCTATTTCAAAGAGCGCCTGAAGGGCGAGGATGCGAGCATCCCTCCTCTTGCTCACCATATCTCAGGGTTTCTTCCTTACCCCTTCTATGCGGACGTTAACTTCGGCCACTTCCATACCCGTTATGTTCTGGATAGCCCTGGCTACTTCGTTCTGGAGCTCAAGCCCCAGCTTATACATGTTGGCTTCGGCGCTGGCGATAATGTGGAGGCTCACCCAGACCTTGTCGTCCTGGACTTTAACCCCAACCCCTCCCTCGGGGATGTGAAGCCTGAAAGGGCCGGGGAGGGCCATGGCGATCACTTCCGGATGGGATAAAGCTGTGAGCTTCACTATGGTCTTGAGCACCTTAGGCGATATAACGACTTTGCCCGGGATCTTGCGCTCCATGTTATACTGCCAGACCTCCGTCTACTGCCAGGACCTGTCCCGTTATGAAGCCGGCCTCATCCGAGGCCAGAAAAGCCACAGCGTTGGCCACATCCTCGGGCTTTCCGGCCCTCCCCAGAGGGGTTAGCTCTATGGCCTTTTTCTTCAGTTCCTCGGGGAGGGAAGCTGTCATGTCGGTTTCAATGAAACCGGGTGCGACGGCATTGACCGTGATGTTGCGAGGGCCGAGCTCTTTTGCCAGAGCTTTGGTGAAGCCTATGAGGCCCGCTTTGGAAGCGCAGTAGTTCGCCTGCCCCGGGTTTCCCCTTATTCCCGCCACCGAAGTTATGTTTATTATGCGCCCGTAACGCTGCCTGAGCATGGGACGGAGAACTGCCTTGCAACAGTTGAAAGCGCTCTTGAGGTTGGTATCAATAACCTCGTCCCAATCCGATTCTTTCATCATGGCCAGGAGGTTATCCCGGTTTATGCCCGCATTGTTCACCAGGATGTCCACCTTTCCGAAGGCTTTGATGGCCTCATCCACCAGGCGCTGGGCTTCCTCAAATTTGCTGACATCGGCCTGGATGGCGATGGCTTCTCCACCCTGAGCCTTTATTTCCTCCACCACCTCCTGAGCAGCCTGAGCCCCCCTGTTGTAATTGACCACAACTTTTGCCCCCAGGGAAGCCAGCTTCAGGGCTATGGCTCTACCTATGCCCCGGGAGCTTCCTGTAACGATGGCCACTTTCCCGTCAAGCCTCATACCCATCCTCCGCACCCTTTAATTTTAACCCTCAGGGGAAAATTTTCAAGTTTCCATTAGCCGGGCGAACTCTTCCAGGTCCTGAGGTTTCCCGATATTGAACGCCCTGGCTTCCGGAATGGTCCTCTTTATCAGGCCCGTCAACACTTTGCCGGGGCCGATTTCCACGAAGGCTTCCACCCCGCTTCGGGCCATGAATTCCACCGACTCCTTCCAGAGCACGGGCCTCGTCAATTGCGTTGCCAGTTCTTCCCGTATCTCCTCGGGCTCCCGGATGGGGCGAGCGGAAGTGTTGGCCACCACCGGTGGAGACGCAGGCCTGAAATTGACTTCGGAGAGAGCTTCTCTGAGGCCATCCTGAGCCGGGGCCATGAGTTCGGTGTGGAAAGCCCCGCTCACTCTGAGGGGTATGGCCCTGACCCCAAGGGCTTTCAGGGCAAGTAAAGCCCTGTCCAGCGCTTCCCTGGCTCCTGCCAGGACGTATTGCTCAGGGGAATTGTGATTGGCGACCTTCAGGCACAGGCCTGTGCTGGCGGAGATTTCAAGGCATATCTCTTCAAGCTTTTTCGGGTCCGCCCCGATGACGGCTACCATCCCGCCTCTGTTCTTCTCCCCGGCCTCCTTCATCAGGCGGGCTCTTGTCCTGACCAACTTCAGCCCCTCCTCAAAATCCATCGCTCCCGAAGCTGCCAGGGCTGTGTATTCACCGAGGCTGTGCCCGGCCGTGAAGAGGACGTTATCCAATCTCACCCTCTTCCTCAGGGCTTCCCATAAAGCCAGCGAGACCACGAAAATGGCCGGCTGAGTGTTAAGGGTATCGTTGAGGGCTTCTTCTGGCCCTTCAAAGCACAGGCGGGAGAGGGGAAAACCGAGGATTTCATCCGCCAGTGAGAAGACCCTTGCCGCTTCGGGGTAAGCTTCAAAGGCTTCTTTCCCCATCCCCACGTATTGGGAACCCTGGCCGGGGAAGACGAAAGCCAGCTTCATCTAACCACGTAGGAGGGGAGTTTGCGGGTCAGGATTTCTTCAGCCTCGGCCACTATGCGCTCAATGAGGACCTTGACCGGAACTATGTCGTGGATGAGGCCGCAGGACTGTCCGGCCATGAAGGAACCGTTCTCCCAATCCCCTTCCAGCACTGCCCTTCGGAGGGCTCCGGTGCCGAAGGCGATGAGCTCTTCCTCCGAAACGCCTTTCTTTTCCATCTCCTGGAAACGGTGGACCATCGGGTTCCTGAGGGCTCTTACGGGGTGCCCGAGGCTCTGGCCCGTCACCATGGTGGCCCTGTCGTGGGCTTTCACTATTTGCTCTTTGTAAACGGGATGGGCGATGCATTCCTCGGTGCATATGAAGCGCGTTCCCATCTGAACCCCAACTGCTCCGAGAGCGAGGGCGGCAGCAAGCCCGCGGCCATCAGCGATGCCCCCTGCGGCGATGACGGGGATCTTGACCGCGTCCACCACTTGAGGGACGAGGGGCATTGTGGCCACATCCCCGATGTGCCCCCCTGACTCCATCCCTTCGGCCACGAGGGCATCGGCCCCCATCTTCTCAAGGCGTTTGGCCAGAGCGACCGAAGCCACCACCGGGATGACAATTATCCCGGCTTCCTTCAAAGGGCCGATGAAGGGGGCAGGATTGCCTCCCCCCGTGGTCATAACAGGGACCTTTTCCTCTATGCATACCTTTACGACCTCGGCAGCGTAGGGGGAGAACATGGGAACATTCACTCCGAAGGGCTTGTCAGTCCGCTCCCGAACTTTGCGGATCTGGTCCCGAACGTAATCGGGCGGAGCACTTCCTGCCCCCAGCACCCCGAGCCCTCCGGCCTCCGAGACGGCCGAAACCAGTTCGGCTGTGGCCACCCAGGCCATTCCCCCCTGAATTATGGGGTGTTTTATGCCCAGCAGATCGCAGAGAGGAGTCCTGAGCATTCCTCCCTCCCGAGGGGATTTACTCTTCTTCAACTTTTAACACTTTCACCCCCCGGTAGTTTCCGCAGTGAGGGCATACTCTGTGAGGGAGGATGGGCTTATGGCAGGAGGGGCAGAGGACAAGCTGAGGAGGCTTGACGGCATAGTGGCTTCGGCGTCTGTCCCTTCGGCCTTTTGATACTTTCTTCTTCGGCAGAGCTCCCATCTCCAGGCACCTCCTTTTCAGTTTTCAAGAGCAGCTTTAAGGGCTTTAAGGGCAGCCCAGCGCGGGTCAATCTCCTCTTCCTCGCATCCACACGGCCCGAGGTTGAGGTTGGCGCCGCAGCGTGGGCAGAGGCCACGACAATCGGGTCTGCACAGAGGCTTCATCGGTATATTCAGGATGATGTGCTGGCGTATGATTTCGGTGAGGTCAAGGGTATGGGAAGCATCAATCAAGTTGCTCTCCTCCACCTCCACCGGATCCCAGGAGAGGTGTGTTCCGGCCTCCACATCCACCGTCGCTTTGAACTCCTCTTCAATTTGAAACTCAACCGTTTCCACCACAGGCTCCAGGCAACGGCTGCAGAAGAGGTTGAGGGAGATCCTGAAGGAACCCGTCGCCAGGATGGTGTGGCGGCCAGCATGAAGGAGGACGACCTTGCCTGTAAGGGGGCCGGCAGGGCTGAAGCTTTCATCCAGCCCATCCACCGATTCGTTTATCTCATACTCCCGGAAAGCCCCCGTAGGCTCTTTTAAGAGCTGCGCCACATTAAAGGTGAGCAATTTCATCCCCTCCCTATGAGTTCCCAAATTATATTACACCTGCCTTTTCCTGTCAAAAGGCCGGGTTCACCGGCAGGTTTTGCATGCAGGGCCTTTTGCGGGTATAATAAAATAAAGCCCGAAGCGGGCTATTTTTATTTCCCGGAGGTGCCCATGGAAAAACCGGCAAAAGTTTTCTACCTCACCCCTGAAGGTAAGAAGAAGCTTGAGGAAGAGCTTGAATACCTGCGCACAGTGAGGCGAGCTGAAATCGCTCAGCAGATCCATCAGGCCAAGGCTGAGGGTGATGTTTCGGAGAATGCCGGTTACGAAGAAGCCAAAACCGCCCAGGCTTTCCTGGAGGGAAGGATCATAACCCTGGAGAAAATACTGGAGAACGCTGTAATAATTGAGAAACCCGAAGGGGCTGACCGGGTTTGCCTCGGCTCAAAGGTTACCCTTCTGGAAGAGGGGAAAACGGAGCCAGAAACTTACACGATTGTGGGGTCAACAGAAGCGGATCCGTTTCAGGGGCGCATCTCCAACGAATCGCCCCTGGGCAGGGCCCTCATGGGCGCGAGAGTGGGCGACACCGTAGTGGTCAATGCCCCCGCCGGCCGCATCGTTTTCAAAGTGCTCAGCATTGAATAGGGCTTCAGGAGGGCCAAAGTGCAGGAATTGCCGGATCAGTTCCACCACCGATTGCGCAAGCTGGAAAGGTTACGGGAGCTGGGGATAGACCCCTATCCGGCCAGAGTCCGGCGGACCCATGCCATCAAAGAGGCGCGGGAAGCTTTTGAGCAGAACGAGGATTTCGGCAGGGAGAAAGTGAGCCTCGCCGGAAGGCTCATAGCCATACGAAATATGGGGGGCTTAACCTTCACCCACATAGCCGACGGCACAGGGAAGATTCAGCTCATGTTCCGCCGGGACCTCCTGGGTGAGGAGAAGTATAATTTCTTCCTGGACTTCTTTGACATCGGGGATTTCATAGAAGCCCACGGAAACATATTCCGGACCCGCACGGGGGAAATAACCCTTCTGGTGGAGGATTACCGGCTCCTGGCCAAGGCCCTTCACCCCCTCCCCGAGAAGTGGCACGGACTCCAGGATGTTGAACTCCGCTACCGCAGGCGCTATCTTGACCTGCTGGCCAATGAGGAGGTGCGGGAGATTTTCATCATCAGGAGCAGGATAATTAAAGCGATGCGCCAGTTCCTGGATTCCCATGGCTTCGTGGAAGTGGAAACCCCCATACTTCAGCCCATCTACGGGGGAGCAGCAGCGAGACCCTTTGAGACGTGGTATCATGCCTTGGAAAGCACCTTCTACCTGCGCATCTCGGATGAGCTCTACCTCAAGCGCCTCATAGTGGGAGGCTTTGATAAGGTCTACGAGATAGGCAAGGATTTCCGGAACGAGGGTGTTGATGCCCGCCACAACCCCGAATTCACTATGATGGAATGCTACCAGGCCTACGCTGATTACAACGATATGATGCGCCTCACAGAGGAAATGATCGCTTACATAGCCAGAGAGGTCCTCGGCACCACCACCATAACCTACGCCGGGAACAGGATTGAGTTATCCCCTCCCTGGCCGAGGGCGACGATGAGGGAACTTTTGGTGAAGTATACAGGCATAGATTTTGAGGAATGCAGGGACCTGGAAAGCCTGAGAGAAGCGATAAGGACGAAGGGACTGAAGGTGGATCCCAAGCCCACCTGGGGCAAGCAGATAGATGAGCTTTTCAAGGAATACGTGGAGCCTCACCTCACAGGCCCCATCTTCGTCATGGATTACCCGGTGGAGATCTCCCCCCTGGCCAAGCGCAAGCCCGATGCTCCCCACCTTGTGGAGCGCTTTGAGGGCTTCATCGGGGGGATGGAAATTGCCAATGCTTTCAGCGAGCTCAACGATCCCCTGGACCAGAAGGAGAGGTTCCTGGAGCAGGCGAGAGCACGCGAGAAAGGGGATGAGGAGACGCACCCGCTGGATGAAGATTTCATCCTGGCTCTGATGCACGGGATGCCTCCCACCGGCGGACTCGGCATAGGCATTGACCGCCTCACGATGATTTTGACCGATAAGCAATCCATAAGGGAAGTTATCCTCTTCCCGCACCTGCGGGCTCTTTAATCCATGGGCTGCACGGGGCACGACAGTGGCTGGGGAAGCCCGGGAACATCATACATCAAACCCCAAACCCCTCTCTTTCAAGCTCACGAACTTCTGCTTGCCTATGATGATATGGTCGAGAACGTCAATGTCAAGGAGCTTTCCGGCCTGAACTACCTGGCGTGTGAGGGCGATGTCCTCAGGGGAAGGGGTTGGATCGCCCGAGGGGTGGTTGTGCACCAGGATTATGGCCGATGCATCGGCTTTTATGGCTTCCCTGAATATCTCCCCGATCCTCGCCGAAGCCATGTTGAGCCCGCCCACGCAGATGGTCGGTATGCTTATGACCCTGTTCTTGGTATCAAGGAGGATTGTCCTCAAGTGTTCCTTCGGGAGGAAGCCCATTTCCAGCATGAGGAGGTTGGCGGCGTCACTCGGGGAGCGCACCACAGGCCTCTCCTGGGGGGAGGAAACCAGAAGCCTTTTGCCGAGTTCAAAGGCTGCTTTGAGCTGCGCGGCTTTGGCCACCCCGAGGCCCTTCTCCGCGCAGAGGTCGGAAAAATCGGCCTCGGCCAGGCCGGTGAGACCGCCATACCGGGCAAGAAGGCGCGTGGCCAGAGCCAGAGCGCTTTCCCCCTCTGTCCCCGTCCTCAGAATTATGGCCAGGAGTTCGGCGGTGGAGAGGGAAGAAGCACCGTAGAGCTGAAGCCTCTCCCGTGGCCTCTCCGAAAGGGGGAGTTCCTTTATGGTAGGATGATACTCAACTTTCTCGCCCATGAGACCTCCTTTCCGGAGGAGTTATGCTTATGGCGAAGCGAATGTTTTACGCACTCGTGGTGTTCGGCCTGCTGGCTTCAGGCCTCGCCTGCGGGCAGATAATAACCCTGCCCACCGCTACACCCACTGCTATCCCTTCACCTGAGCTTATCGCAACCTCCTCCCCCACTTTCACCTTGACCCCTGTAACGCCTTACCCCACTTTCACTCCAACCTTCACCCCAACCCCCATCCTCTACGTCGTTCAGCCGGGCGATACCCTTTCGGAAATAGCCAGGAAGTTCGGGGTGAGCATCCGCATAATCCAGGAAGCCAATGCCATTACCGATCCCCGCACCCTGCAGGCGGGCCAGACCATTATTATACCCCAGGGTGAAGAAGCTTTGCCTGGCACTCCCACCCCAACCC
>DAOUCW010000213.1:0-2804 GCA_034431695.1 Anaerolineae bacterium
AGACAGGGGTTGGAGTGGGGGCATGGGAAACGGTGCAGACCAGGAGGCGGACGTCGTCAATATACATGGCGGTTGGCCTGCCGTTCCCGTCGTTCACAACCCCGAAGTAGAAGCGCAGGGTTTTCCCTCTCGTTAAGGTTGTGAGGTCAATCTGCACACTCCTCCATTCCCCGGCTGTATCCAGTTTTTCCCTCCAGGGCACTGCCAGGGTTGAGCCATCGGCAGGGTTGAGGAGGACGAACTTGGCCTCATCAAAAACCTGCGGTCCCGATGAGACCAGGAGGTAGTGGAAGGAGAGGGTTACGGATGCCGCATCCGGTGGAACCGTTATATCCTGCCAGATGGAAGAGAAAGCCAGAACATCGGTGCTGGGGTCCAGGTTGCCCAGGAGCATGGAGCGGCTTCCATCCAGGGCCTTGTCGGTGGTGAAGGAAGCAGGTTTGGGGGTTTTCTCCCGGTGCCATCCTCCATCCTCTTCAAAGCTCCCGTTGATCACGAGGTTTGAGCATGGGGGCTCCTGGGAGAAAGCAGGAGCTGCTGCCAGAAGCATGATCATGGCTGCCAGCAGAAATCTCACCAGAGTCCTCATAACCTCCTCCGGGCTTCGCTTTACCAATTTATACCTTCAGCTCGCATAAAAAGCAAGGCCGGGGTGTAAGCCTTTCTGATGCAGGCTGCAGTTCCATTTCCATTTGCTTCCCGCCGCAACTGGGGGTATAATTTTTACCGAAGTTGAACAAAACCGGGCTGAAATGAGTTCCAGTGTTTCTCTGAGGGAAGCCATTAACATTTTCGTGCGAGAACGCCTTCTGCTCCCGATCCTCGCCGTCTTCCTCCTGGCTGCCTTATTCACCGGCTACCATGGCGTTAGCCTCACAATCCATCGCCACGAAAGCGTAGCTCAGTTCGCTGCCCGGGGGTTGCACGAGGAGATCGTTTCCCTGGACCGTTACTTCTCTTCAATCAGGGATGACCTGCGGGGCAAACCTCTACATGAGACCGCTCACATTCTAAACCAGGCCCTGGGCGAAGGCTACTTTGAGAGCTTCTGCCTGGTGGACCGGAACGGTGCCATCGTCCTTTCAATGCCTTCCGGCTCCCTCCTCCCCTCCGGCTTCCAGACCAGGGGGTTTTTCCTGCTGAGGGGCCCCTCGGGCCGGGCAAACCTCTACATCGCTTCCGAAACCGGGGAAGGCTTCCTGGTAGGTGCTGTCAACCTCCATCGCCTCAAGACTTCCATCGCTTCAGAGCTCGCGCCCCTTTACGGCGGCCAGCTCTTCCTCACCGACGGCCGGGGCACTTATCTGCCCCTCTTTCCCCCTGAACTGACCGGAGAAGCAATTGGGCCTGAGCCTCCTCCTGTTCCAACTCGGGGACATCAGATCTACTGGGCTGGCAGCAACCTTTTCATCAGGGGGATTTCCCCGCTGGATGGGACCGGAATCCTGGTCCTGGCCCGCACATCGCTCCTGAAAACCGTAGCTCCTTTCCTGGCCCTCGGGTTTGCCCCCCTGCTCCTGGGTGCTGCTCTGGTGTGCCTGGCGATGCGTGTGGCCTACCGGCGCCTGGAAAGCATGGTCATCAGGCCTGTAGAAGTCCTGCTGGGAGGGATGAAGAGCCTGCGGGAAGGCCGTGCTCCCTCCGAATTCCCCGGCCATCTGCCAGAGGCAGCGGTTGAAATGAACCAGCTTATCTCCTCCTTCAAAAGCATGGCCGAAGAGATAGAAGCTTCTCGCGCCGCACTGGCCCGCTCCGAAAGGGAGAAGAGCCTCATCCTGGAAGGAGTGGCGGACCTGGTAACTCTGCAGGACCCCGAACTCAGGATTCAATGGGCCAACAAAGCTGCGGGGGATTCGGTGGGGAAGAAGCCCGAGGAGCTCGCTGGCAGGCATTGCTACGAAATATGGCATGGGAGAACTTCTCCCTGCCCCAAATGCCCTGTGGTTGAAGCTATTCGGACCGGCTCCTATCAGGAGGGGGAAGTAACCTCTCCCGATGGCCGGGTTTGGTTCATAAGGGCGAGGCCTCTGAAAGACGAAAGCGGGAAAGTCATCGGGGCAGTGGAGACCACCACTGAAATCACCCCGATACGGCGTGCCGAAGAAGAGCAGAGGGCTCTGGCCGAGATCTCCCGCGCCCTCAACGCTGCGGATGTGAGGGAAGCCTTCCCCCTTCTGGCCCGAACTCTCTCCAGGCTTCTGGACTGTCAGAGGGTTGTGCTCCTGATTCATGAGGAGGAGACGAAGGCTTTCCGCATAATTAACCTCTTATCGGAGCCACCGGTTCCGGAGCTTCCCGATGGTCTGAGTTACAGGGCCGAGGATACGGCGGCGCTTGAGTCCGTTCTGGCCGGGGAAATAAACTGCACAACGGATCTGGGAGAATTTTCCTCCTACCCGGTAGAAAAAGCCCTCCTCCGGGCGGGATACCGCTCCAGGATTGTCCTCCCGCTGCGTTTCAGGGGGAGCACGGTGGGTGCCCTGACCCTCCTCAGCACGCGTCCGGAGCCTTTCTGGGAAGGCAGGCTCCCCTTCCTCCAGCAGGTGGGTGAAGTCCTGGCCACAGCTTTGACCAGGGACCAGGCTCACCGGAGCGAGAGGGAAGAGCGTCTGTTCAACCAGGTTCTGGCGGAGACCATGGCCCTGATCCTCAAAGCCCCTTCACCGGAGGAGCTTTTTGACCTGGTCCTGGAAAAGGTGGCTCAGGTGATTCCGGGCGATGCCTTCAACCTCATGCTCCTGATAGGCGATTATGCCCAGGTTGTCAGCCAGAGAGGGTATGAAAAATGGGGAGTGGAAGAAAAG
>DAOUCW010000214.1:0-4695 GCA_034431695.1 Anaerolineae bacterium
GCCATCGTAAACCAGGAGGTCGCTTCTGAAAGCCATCAGGCAGAAGATAAGGCTGAGGACGTAAAGGAACCCCGAGATCCACCGGCGCAGGGGGGAGAAAGAGCCGGAAGCCCTGAGGACGGCATCGGCGAAGTGGAAATAGGCAGCCGGGATGAAAGAGATACCCAGCCACTGGAAACGCAACCAGGAGAAAGCCACGCTGAGCTCTTTCACCTTCGGGATGACCAGGTCGCCGGAGTAGACAGCTATTACAAAAGCCATCATGGCGCAGAAGGCCCGAGCCACGGGGTTCCGGAAGTTGGTGAAAGCCACGTAAGCCAGGAGGGAAAAGGCTATGAGCACAATCCCCGCCGAGAGGATAAAGTTAATCTGGGATAGAAAGGTCAGCCCTGACATCTCCTACCCCTTCCGCTGCGGTGAGAAAAACCAGAAGAGACTCAAAGCCAGAGTCAGACCGGCGCTGATCAGGGGCAACCCCCTGACGATCGCCCTCCCGCTTTCGCCTCCCACCATTATGGCCAGGATGGAGCAAATTATGTAACCAGCAAGCCCGATGATAACTGCCAGCAGGAACCTCCTCACCCTTTCCTTCGGTTTAGTCTCCCGGACCTGGCTGAAAGCCCCGGCCACGAGAATGGCCAGCAGGGCACTCCCGAAATGAAAGGGCGTCGGGCCTGTCGCAGGAGCAGGCGTGGGCACAGGCGTAGGGGATAAGGTGGGAGTAGGAGATGGCTCAGGGGTGGGGGTTGGAGTTAAAGTTGGGGTTGGAGATGGCGCAACGGTGGCCAGGATCGCCGGTTTATTCTCCTGAACCGTCACCACGATCTTGGTGGATTTGGTGGCCGAAAGGCTTGAAGCTGTTATCTCCAGTTGCCCCGTCCGTTCCAGGGTGAGGGAGATCTCGGCCACTCCGTTGACGGTGTTGACCTCACGGCGGGGTAGCTCCAGGGATTCAGCCGGGTAGAAAAGCCTGAAGATGACCGGAGTCCCATCGGGAACTGGATGGCCGTTCCGGTCGAGGATTACGCCTGTCCGGATCTTGAAGGAACTCCCCGGCCTCAGGTCCAGAGGCTGAGGCGTCCCCTCTTTGGGCACCCCCACCACCTCCAGCTCAATTACCTGATCGGGGTCGGGCTCCGTCTGGACTATCAGGTCGTAGTTGACTCCCGGCACGCTCACGGGGGGAGCGCTGTGGGGGACAAATTCCTGGAAAAGGGCCCTCACCGAATACTCCACGAAGTATGGGAGGGGACTGTAGGCTGCATAGTAAGCAGTGAGTTTGCTTATCTCGGTGGTATCAAGGTAATACGGCGCGCCGTAGCTTATGGCTATGACCTTTTTGTCCCGGAGGAGTTCAGGACGACTCCGCAGGAGTTCCCTGAAGGCATCGGAGGCAGGATAGCGCTTCGGGTCCAGGTCCTGCATGGCGAAGATCACCCAGGTAGCCCCTGCGAAGAGCTCCTCAAGCTCCCTATCCCCCTGGGGGGAGAGGAGCAAATTCTTCAGGCGGGAGAAACTGAAGCTGTGGATTTTTTCGGGGTCTATTTGCCCGGTAGCCCTGGGGCCGTAGAGCCTGAGCATCGTGTTCTCCAGGGCATCCACCGGCAAGGTCTGCACGGCGGGGCAATCCTGGCAATCTTTGATGGCCCGGGTATCGGAGAAAATGAGGATGGAATCCTTGTAGAGCGGGGGAGAAGGCAACCGCCCTGCCAGGTCCTCCTGCTCGGGGTAAACCAGAGTTATGGAATTCATGGCCAGAGGAAGAAGCTTTTCGGTGGAAGAACCGACTGCATCCAGGCCAACGGGGGAGGTGAGGATTTCCTGGAGCGAGAAATGGGGGTAAAGCTTGAGCTTGGCTCTGAGGATGCGGCGACAGGATTCATCAACCTTCGCCCTGAAAGCCGCATCATCGGCGTATTTTTCCCGGAAGAAGAGGATGGTCTGGATTATGTTCTCGTAATGCTCATCCCAGGAACCAGAAAGGGAAAAGTCGGAGAGGAAGAGGAGATCGTTCCCTGCCAGGAAGGCCTCCTGGGCTATGCGCTTGAAGGGGAAGGAAGAGAGCTGGGGATCGTAGTAGCGCTTGATGGCCATAGCTCCGAGGGATTCCGTGACCAGAATTCCTCCCTTCTCCCGCCAGGAGGCAAATTCGGGCATTGAAAGGATTACGCCGAGGCCCTGAGAGTGAAGGCTCAGAGGGGGGGTGAGCTCCCGGATGTTACCCTGGAAACCTCTGTAGCGGATGTGGGAACTCATCAGGGCATCGGGGGTTTCCTCTCCCTGAGCCTGAGTTACCATAAGGAAAGGAGCGAGCTCTATCTTGCGGAGTTCCTGGACCGATTTTTGTATGGTTGAAACCTCTTCCTCCGGTGGGCGATCGCTTCCGCCCCGGCCCGGGAAATGCTTGGCCACAGTAAGGACCCGCCCCTTGCTCCCCTTATGCACTCCCCTTATGTAGGCCTTGCCCATTTTCCCGACCCAGTAGGGATCCCCGCCGAAAGCCCCGGTCCCTATGCCGGACTTTATCGCCACTTCAGGGCGATCCACCACATCAAGGGATGGGCCGAGGAGCATGTTCACTCCGACGGCAGCCAGTTCCATCCCCACTATGGAACCCACGAGCTCGGCCTGCCCCTCATCCCAGGTAGCCCCTATGGCCATGTAATTGGGGATGGGGGTGAAACCAGAGCGCAACTGGGGGAAATCGCCATCGTGATCCACCCCGATGAACAGAGGGATCGGCGTGGTGCCCGATACAGGCTCGCTCATGGCCAGGGATTGGAGGGAGCGGGTCAGGGAAAGGACTTCGGCGGGGGTTTCAGGACCGTTGGTGAAATTCCGGTTCTGGGCCGAAATTATTACTCCTCCTATCCTGAACTCCCGGATGAGCCTGCCAATGGGGGAATTTGGGTATAGATCGGAACCGTAGAAGGTGACCAGGAAAAGCTGCCCAACCTTCTCCTCAGGTGTCATGTTCCTGAGGATTGCCTCTACCCGATCGCCCTCAGCCGAAAGGGAAACGCCTGCCCCCACGAGAGAGAAAAAGATTGATGCGAGCAGTAAAACCCTCATTATTCCGGTCATAGCCAGTGGGAGACTTTTTCAACTGTTCGGAGGAGAGATACAATGAGCTTGAAGACTTCTGCCCAGGAGACCGGCTGTTTTTCCCTTTCCTGAGGGCGAGTTAAAAGGAGCCAGGCTACAGCCATCCCCGTCAATGCCCCGAGAACTCCTCCGACTATCAATCCCTGCACTTCCCTCTTCTTCATCCTGCCTCCCGAGGCAAGAAAGCATCAAACCCAATATTACCTTCAACGGGCCTTTTTGTCAATTTACCGGGGGATTGTTCGAAAAATCAGGAGACAGGTAAGCAAAGGGGAGGTTTGGGAGAGAAGGGGGAAGAGGCCCAAAAACCTGCCAGGCGATCCAGGTTGTCCAGCACCGCACGGCCAGAGCCCTCCGCATTGCCAGGTCCTCCCGAGCCAGGGGGACAACAGAACCCACCCACCTTGAGCTTCATTGACAAACCCACAAAATGGGTATATAATGTTCTTGGAAAATATACCACAATAGTTTGTCAACGTTTTTGCAGTTAGGCTGATGGACTTCGCAATTGATGCAAAAATCTGGCAATAGCCGTTTTTTGCATCAATTCCGGACGGAGTCAGGAGATAAGCAGTTACACTGAAGTCATCAGTTAAAGACATAGTTAGCCCGCACTTGGCAATAAACACCTGAGAAAGGTAAGAACGGATGCCAGCAAGACATATATCACTCGCCGTCTATTTCATAACGTTATCCATTCTTTGTGCGGCAATTATCGTTGGAGCGAAAATGCTGGGTCAACAAGGAGCGTATCTGGCCCAGGTGTATATGTTGACACCTGCTCTCGCAGCGACTATCACGCGAGCATTCTTCTATGCACCGCGGTTCAAGGACGCAAATCTGCGCTTCGGGAAAATCCGAGACTACATCAAGTTCTGGGCTTTTTCGCTTGGCATAATTGGAGTTTGGTACGTTGTGTTCACCATTCTTGGCATCATTCAGTGGGACTTCACTGGCGAAGTCTTCTTGGAAAAGTTGGCTAGGCAACTTGCTGAGAGGGGGCAAGACATCAACGAGACACTGCCGCCTGGTTTTACTCCTCGAATGATGCTCATGATTTACTTTGTTAGTGGGCTGACGGTCTTCAACATTTTTCCTGGAATCATCACAGGGTTCGGAGAAGAATTTGGACATCGCGGTTTTATGTTTCCGTTGCTGTATCAGATTAGGCCCTGGGTTGGTTTGATAGTTGGTGGTTTAATATGGTACGCGTGGCATCTACCGCTGACTCTTGTCATGCCGCAGCCAATTGAGTATCCACTGTGGCAGGCATTAGTCATTTCGGCTATCGGGGCTATCTTCGCTTTCATTTACTTGGCGTATATCTACGTTAAAAGCGAAAGCATCTTTGTTACTTCAGTTGCCCATATTACAATGAACAATGCTGTGGTAGCGTTTTCTTACTTTGCCGTCATCCAGGATCAGAGGCTTATGAACCTGGGGTTGGTTCTGATCATGATGGTCGTTGTTGCCATTCTTTACTACAAAAAGGAATTGGATGTATTTGCGCGATATTTTGCCACAAGCGAAAGGAACGTCAGCGTGCAGGTTTCCTAAGCCCGGGCGTGCGGGCTAACACCCGCTGCAGCC
>DAOUCW010000215.1:0-8156 GCA_034431695.1 Anaerolineae bacterium
TTTTAAGGCCGCAAGGCGGCCTCTCTTTCAATGCAGGAGGGCTTTCTCCGTTACGGCGTCAAAAAGGTGCATGTTCTCCATATCCATGACCACTTCAATCACATCCCCGGGCCTGGCCTGAACCCGCGGGTCGACCCGAGCGAGGAAGCGGTTCTTCCCGCTCAGGAGGTAGAGGAAGATTTCGTTCCCCATCAGTTCGGTTATATCAACCTCGGCCCTGACCGGAGCAGCACTTATGCCAGGAGGAACGTAAGGGGGTGCATAGATGTGTTCGGGCCTTATGCCGAAGATCACTTTCTTATCCTTGAGGGGCAGGGCCTTTTCTCTCCTGGAATCGGGGATCGGAACGCGGAAGGAGCCCGTGTCCACCACGAGCTTGCCGTCTTCTTCGGTTATAACTGCCTCAAAGAAGTTCATGGAGGGGCTTCCGATGAAGCCGGCGACGAAAAGGTTGGCAGGCTCTTTGTAGAGCTTCTGGGGCGTATCAACCTGCTGGAGGACACCGTCTTTAAGGACGGCTATGCGTGTTCCCATGGTCATTGCTTCCATCTGGTCGTGGGTAACGTAGATGAAAGTGGTCTGGAGGCGCTGGTGCAATTTGATGAGCTCGGCCCTGGTCTGGACGCGGAGTTTAGCGTCCAGGTTGGATAGGGGTTCATCCAGGAGGAAGACCTTGGGCTCCCTCACGATGGCGCGGCCCAGGGCAACGCGCTGCCGCTGCCCACCCGATAGTTCCCTTGGTTTGCGGTGAAGCAGATCTTCAATCTCCAGGATCCTGGCTGCTTCCCTTACTCTGCGTTCTATTTCATCTTTGGGGAACTTGCGCATCCTCAGGCCGAAGGCCATGTTATCAAAGACGTTCATGTGAGGGTAAAGGGCATAGCTCTGGAAGACCATGGCCACGTCTCTGTCTTTTGGGGGTACATCGTTGACCAGGCGATCGCCGATGTAGATTTTGCCTTCGGTTGGCTCTTCGAGGCCAGCGATGAGCCTGAGGATTGTGGATTTGCCGCACCCGGATGGCCCAACGAAGACGAGGAACTCTTTATCCTCAATGTGGAGCGTGAGGTCGCGCACAGCCACAACTTTCCCGAACCGTTTGGTGACGTGCTCAAAAGTCACGCTCGCCATATTTCCCCTCTCCCGCTTTTCTTTAATCCATTTTAACTCCCAACTCTCTGAAGGTCAAGAAGGCGGCAAGTTCTCCTGCTTGCCCTGGAGGTTGTGTTCGGGTATAATTTTCATTGGGCCGGTGGCGGAATGGCAGACGCGGGGGACTTAAAATCCTCTGGGTTATCCCCGTGCGGGTTCAAATCCCGCCCGGCCCATCTTGGTTAATGGGCGGGCTTCAGAGGATGGCCATGGTGACATAGTAGTAAACACCCGCGACGGCGAAAAGGAGGCTGTCAACTCGGTCCAGCATGCCGCCGTGGCCGGGGAACAGGGAGCCTGAATCTTTGACGCCCACCTGCCTCTTTATCATTGAGACGGCCAGGTCGCCGAAAGGCGTTACGGTGGCCACTATTACCCCCAAAGCCAGGCTGTGTTGCAATGGCAGTCTCGCGGCGGCTCCCAGGATCAGGGCAGCCAGAACCCCGGAGAGCCACCCACCTATTGTGCCTTCCCACGTCTTTTTGGGGCTGAGGCGAGGCCACAGAGGCCTTCTCCCCCACCTCAGTCCGATGAAGTAAGCTCCGGAATCCCCAGCCCAGGTTATGAGGAAAGTGAGCATGACCCAGATATAGCCCTGGGGGAGCGAGCGCAGCGATATGAAATGGCTTATAAGCCAGCCGATGTAAAGTCCCCCAGCCAGAGTGAGGGCCCAATCGTTGACGGGGGAGGGAGTCCGCCGGAAGAGTTGCCAGGTGGTGGCGATGATCAGCCATATCGTGAAGCCAGGGTGGAGGATCTTCAGGTGCGGCAGGGAAGCGTTGAGGACCATCAACAGGGTAAGGAGGAGGCCCATGGGGAGGATGGGCCTGAATCCGCCTTTCTCCATGAGCCGGAAGAACTCCCACGCCGCCAGGATGGCTGCAAGCCCAACCACCAGGGCGAAAAGGGTGCCTCCGGCCCAGGTCACCAGGAGGACGGTGGGGACGAGCAGGACGGCTACTAAAACCCGATTGCGGAACTGGGACTGCTCCAGTTTGGCCTTGAAGGAAAGTTGTTCACTGCTCTTTGACGAGGCCAAATCTTCTTTCACGGCGGCTGTAATCCAAAAGGGCTTTGTATAGCTCTTCTTCATCAAAGTCAGGCCAGAAAACGGGCGTGGAGTAATATTCAGCGTAAGCGCTCTGCCATATCAGGAAGTTGGAGAGCCTCATTTCCCCGGCCGTCCGAACTATCAGGTCGGGATCGGGTATGCCGGCGGTATAGAGGTGTGAGGAGATGAGGTTTTCGTCAACTTCTTCGGGCTTGTGGCCTTCGGCTATTATCTTGCGGACGGCGTCCACTATTTCGGCCCTTCCGCCGTAGTTGAAGGCCACGCAGAGGATGAGGCGGTCATTGTCCCTGGTTGCCTCCACCACCTGGCGTATTTTCTCCTGCAACCTTTCAGGCACTCCGTCCATGCGGCCTATGTGCCTGACCTGCACCCCCTCTTTCACCAGCTCCGGCAGATACTGGTCTATGTAATTGTCCAGGAGGTTGAATAAGCCCTCCACCTCTTCCCTGGGTCTCCCCCAGTTTTCGGTGGAGAAGGCGTAGATGGTCACGTATTTTATGCCCCACTCCCCGCATGCCCTGAGGACACGGCGCAGGTTTTCCGCCCCCGCTCTGTGGCCTGCGAGCCTCGGCAATCCCCTCTGCCTGGCCCAGCGCCCGTTGCCGTCCATTATGAAGCCGATATGCCTCGGAAGGTTCTGGATTTCCCCCCTCTTCACCGGCTCAAATCTCCATTATCTCTTTCTTCTTGGCTTCACCGATTTCGTCTATCTTCTTGACGAACTCCTCGGTCATCTCATCAAGCCTGTCTCTGGCCCGGAAGAATTCGTCTTCGGAGATGAGCTTTTCGTCCTGGAGCTCCTTGAGTTGCTCCAGGCCGTCGCGCCGGCAGTTGCGCACGGCTATCTTGGCTTCCTCGAGCCTCTTTGATACTACTTTGACCAGTTCCTTGCGCCTTTCCTCCGTCAGGCGGGGTATGCTGATCCTTATGACTTTGCCGTCGTTCATCGGGGTGAGGCCGAGGTCCGATTTGAGGATGGCTTTCTCTATGGCGGGGAGGGCGGAAGAATCCCACGGCCTCACCACCAGCAGCCTGGGCTCCGGAGCTGTTATGGAAGCGATCTGGTTCAGGGGGAGCAGGGTGCCATAGTATTCCACTTTGACCTTTTCCAGGAGAGCGGGGGAAGCTCGCCCTGTCCTCAGAGCCTTGAGGTCTTCCTGGAGTATTTCCACAGCTTTTTCCATTCGGGACCGCACGTCCTTGAATACTTCCTCCACCATATCGGCCTCCTTCAGCAGATTACGGTCCCCACCGGTTCGCCCAGGACCACTTTTTCCAGAGCCCTCTCCTCCCATAGGTTAACTACGTAAATGGGAAGATTGTGCTCCATGCACAGGGAGATGGCAGTGCTGTCAATCACTCCCACCCTCATTTTGAGGGCTTCCATGTAGGAGAGGCGCTCAAAGCGAATGGCGTTGGGGTTTAATTTGGGGTCATCGGAATAGACTCCATCAACTTTCGTGGCCTTTATCAGGGCTTCGGCGTGGATTTCCATGGCTCTCAGGGCAGCGGCGGTGTCGGTGGTGAAGTAGGGCTGACCGGTCCCGGCCGCCATTATTACCACCCTGCCCTTTTCCAGGTGGCGGATGGCCCGGAGGCGGATGTAGGGTTCGGCTACAGCCCGCATCTCAATGGCCGTCTGGACCCTGGTGGTTACCCCGAGTTTCTCCAGGGCATCCTGGAGGGCGAGGGAATTCATTACTGTTGCCAGCATACCCATGTGATCGGCTGTGGCCTGGTCCATGCCGTGCTCAATGCCGTCGCGGCCCCTCCAGATGTTGCCGGCCCCCACCACCACAGCCACCTCGGCCCCGATGTCCTTAACCGATTTGATCTTGCGGGCTACTTCCATCGCCCTTTCCGGGTCAATGCCGAATCCTCTGGGGCCGGCAAGGGCTTCTCCCCCAATCTTTATCATCACTCTCCTGTATTTGAGGTCCATAAGCCTCCCTCACTCAATGGGTTCGCCCAGTTCGAAGCGGACGAACCTCCTCACCACTATGTTCTCTCCGAGTTTGGCTATGGCCTGGGTGATGACCTCTTCAACTGTGGAGTTCTCATCTTTGAGGAAGGGCTGGCGCAGGAGACAGACCTCGCGGTAGAATTCTTCAAGCTTGTTCTCCACAATTTTTTCCAGGACCTCCGGAGGCTTGTCCGAGCCCCTGTATTCGGCCAGGATTTCGGCCTTCTTGGCCTCAATGACCTCGGGAGGGATGTCTTCGGGCTTTACATACTGGGGGTTGAAGGCCACCACCTGCATTGCCAGGTCGTGGGCCAGGTTCCTGAAGATGTCAGTTCTGGCCACGAAATCCGTCTCGCAGTTGAGTTCCACCATGGCCCCGACTTTGTTTCCGGTGTGGATGTAGGCCTCAATGATTCCCTCGCGGGCCTGGCGGGTCATCTTCTTGGCCGCTATGGCTATCCCCCTTTCCTTGAGGTATTGCTTGGCTTTTTCTATATCGCCGCCGCTTTCCTCCAGGGCTTTCTTGCACTCAAGGATGCCCGCTCCGGTCAGTTCCCTGAGTTCTTTGATGAGTTTGGTGTCCACGGCCACTTTGCACCTCCTTTATTCCTCTTCTTCTTCCTCCTCTTCGCCGAACTCTTCCAGTTCCTCCTCTTCTTCAATCATCTCTTCAGCCTCCTTATCCATGAACTTCAGTTTCTCCAGAGTAGAGGGGCCGAGGTAGCGTTCCGGGGTTTCCTCAAAGGTGACCTCTTCCTCTTCAACCTCCTCGGCCTTCAGGGTCTCGTAGAGCTGGCGTCCTTCCAGGACCGCGCTGGCGATTTCGGAAGTGATCACCTTTATGGACCTTATGGCGTCATCGTTCGCCGGGATGCAGTAGGTGACCAGATCGGGATCTGCGTTCGTATCCACCACTCCAACCACCGGGATTCCGAGGCGGTTTGCCTCTTTCACGGCCAGGGCTTCCCTGACCACGTCCACCACGAAGAGCATATCGGGGAGCCTGGTGAGGCCTTTCAGGCCCCCGAGCTTGCGGCGGAGGCGTTCCAGCTCCTTCTCTTTCTTGAGGGCCTCCTTCTTCGGGAGCTGGTCAAACTCGCCCATCTCTTTCTGGCGTTCCAGGGCTTCCAGGTATTCAATGCGCTTCTTGATGGTGGTGAAGTTGGTCAGGGTTCCGCCCAGCCAGCGTATGTTGACGTATGGCATGCCGCAGCGCTTGGCCTCTGTCTCAATGATTTCCTGGGCCTGGCGCTTGGTCCCCACGAAGAGGATGATGCCGCCTTTGCTGGCAGTAGCCTTCACCGCCTCGCAGGCCTTTTCCAGCGCGGCTATGGTCTGCTGCAGATCCAGGATGTGGATACCGTTGCGTTCGGTGAAAATGTAAGGCTTCATTTTGGGGTTCCACCGCTGTTTCCTGTGGCCGAAGTGAACCCCTGCCTCCAGAAGAGTTTTCATGCTTACCGCCACTTTTCTTCCCCCTCCTTTTGCAGAATTTTGGGCAATTTAAAACCCCCACATTGGGGGCTTTTGGGGAAGTATAACACAACGGCAGGCTTTGCGCAAATTTTCAAAAACCTGCCGCAGGCCTTTCCCGTTTCTATCCTTGTGCCGCAGGAAATTCAGTCAACCGCCGTCGGTTTTAGCCGACGGCTTGCCGTAGCGGGATAAGAATCCCGCCCGACAACAGGCCGGTTGACAACGGCCCTGCCCCGGCCTGAAGCCGTTTCCCCCCATCATCGGGGAGTGCCTTCGGGCAATATACCCGAGCGGAATTGTAATGCAAGGGGAAAGGAGGTGTCAAGAGCGCATTCCACAGTTTCCTGCGCCCGATTTTTTATGATATCATTAGCGTGGAGGGGTCAGGAGATGGCGGTATTCCTTACACTTTTCAGGAATCGCTCTTTCACCCGTTTGTTAGCTGCTCAGTTCCTCGCGCTCTCAGCCGTCTACGCGCTTAACCTCAGCACAGTGGTCCTGGTGGAGCTTGAAACCCACTCCAGCTTCCAGACTGGAATAGTCATCTTGACGATCACAGTTCCCGGAACTGTGGCGAGCCTTGTGGCCGGCCCCTTTGTGGACAGGTTCAGCCGGAAGGGGACCCTGCTCTTATCCCATCTACTAAAGGGAATAACAGCGGGGCTGTTTTTCCTGGCCCTGCGCTTCCTAAGAGGGTTCCAGCTCCTCCTCTCCGCCTATATGGTCAATGTCTCCCTCTCCATCCTGAACCAGTTCACCTCCCCCACCGAAGCAGCTATGCTTCCGGCTCTGGTCAGGCGCGAGGACCTCATCAGAGCCAATTCCATCTTTCAGATAAGCTCGCTTGTGGCCCAGGGAGCTGGGGCGATCTTCGTTGGTCCCCTGCTGGTTAAATTCCTGGGACTTCAATACATCCCGCTGGTGGCCCTCTTCTTCTCGGCCCTGGCAACCATCAACACTCTCTTCCTCCCAGGCAAATTCAAGCCCCTCGCCAGCACGGAAAGGGCTGCGGGGATGAATTTCTGGGAAGATCTGAGGCACGGCTGGGAATGGATCGCCAGGGACAGGTTAACTAAAACGGCTGTCTTTCAATTGAGCCTCGCCACCATTATAATGCTCTCCCTCTCCACCCTCCTTCCGGGCTTTGTCTACAGGGCGATGGGATGGGATGCATCCATGTTCCCGCTCATGGCCATACCGATTGGGGTCGGATTTCTGGCCGGAATATTGCTCCTCAACTTCTGCTCTTACCGTTTGCTCTACGAAGATTGGGTATGCTATGGCCTCCTCGGGCTTGGTGTATCAATCTCGGCTATCGCTCTGTTGGGTGGGAAATTGCCGGGCTTCCTGGGCTTACCGGCAGTGGCGACGGGGGCAGGGCTGGCTCTGGTTTTCATCCCTGCCAAGACCCTGCTCCAGGAGAGACCCCCCGCTCACCTGAGGGGGCGGGTCTTCTCCACTCAGTATCTCATGGTGAATGTATCCTCGGTGGGGGCGACTATATTCAGCGGAAGCTTGGCAGATCTGCTGGGGATAAGGGCTGCGATGTTCCTCCTGGGGCTGGCAGCGGTGGGGGGAGGAATGCTCAACGGAAGAGGCTCAGGAGTAAGGCCAAAAGGGCCAGGAGGAGGGCCAGGAAGATGAAGGGCCAGTTGGCCGCGATGGCTTCAGCCCACCCCTCCTTTGCCTCTTCGGGCTCGGCTTTATGCGGACCAAGAAGGGCTGAGGCGAAGGTTCGGACATCGGGGGGACGGTTGTCGGGGTGAAGTTCCAGTGCCCAGAGTATGGCCTTTTCCACGTGGGGTGAGATGGAAGGGTTTATCCTGCTCGGTGGGATCAGGGAACCGGGTTTGAGGAAACGCGTTTTGGCATCAGGCGGGGGCTGGCCGGTGAGGAGGTGGTAGAGGGTTGCGCCGAGGGAATAAATGTCCGATCGAGTATCTGTGGTGCCCGATTCCCCCGCATATTGCTCGAGGGGAGTATATGGCAGGGTCCCACGGCCCTCTAAAACGGTTATCGTCCTTTCCTCATCGGAGTGGAGGAGCTTGACCAGGCCAAAATCCACAAGCTTGACGGTTCCCGCCGGGGTAAGCTTTATGTTGGCTGGCTTTATATCGCGGTGGAGCACGGGGGGATTCTGGCTGTGGAGGTATTCCAGGGCGGAGCAGAGTTGCTCTGCCCACCTGAGGACTTCTTCCTCTTCCAGGAACTTGCCCGCTGCCCTCGCTTCGTTTACAATGGTTTTCAGGTCTTTGCCGGGGACGAAATCCATTACCAGGTATTCCCTTTCGCCCTCGGAGAAGTAATCGGAGACTTTGGGGAGGTTGGGGTGGTCGAGGCGGGCCAGGATGCTGGCTTCCTGGTAGAACTGGCGCTTGAGCTCCTCAACGGCTCTGGGGTCCTGAGCCAGTTGAGGGATTATCTCCTTTACAGCACAGAAACGCCCTTTGAGGAGGAGGTCCTCGGCCCTGTAGACCGAGCCCATCCCTCCCC
>DAOUCW010000216.1:0-4300 GCA_034431695.1 Anaerolineae bacterium
GTAGGGGAAGGAGCCGGCATTCTTCCACTTAAGCCTCTGCCTCTCAGTAAGGAGGCTTTCAAGGGGGATTTCCTCAACTCCGTAGATTCTGGCCAGCCTGAGGGCTCCTTCTCCCACTATGAAGACGTGAGGGGTCTTCTCCATGACCAACCGGGCAAGGGATACTGGGTGGAGGACGTTCCTCACTGCCCCCACGGCTCCCGCCTTCAGGGTCGCCCCGTCCATTATGGCCGCATCCATCTCTATCTGGCCTTCCATTGTGAGGGCAGAGCCTCTGCCCGCGTTGAAGACAGGGTCTTCTTCCATCACCCTCACGGCCGCTTCAACGGCGTCCAGGGCCGAGCCACCTCTCTTGAGGATCTCCCAGCCGGCCAGGGCTGCCCTGCGGCACCCTTCTTCCCGGGCCTTCAGGATATCTTCAGGGACTCTGGCCGCGCCTCCGTGGACCAGGATCGCCGGCTTCATACGCCAAGGATTACCACAGTGGCGACCTGCATCAGGTCGCCCCAGGCCTGAGCGAGGCCGCGCTTTGGATTGCCGGGAACCTGACGCTTGCCCGCTTCACCCCTGAGTTGCCAGAAGATTTCCGCCACTTTCATCAGGCCGGCGGCAGCGATGGGATTCCCAACGCCCAGAAGTCCACCCGATGGAGAACTGGGGAGCCAGTCGGGCTCGTTCTCCTTATCCCGGTCGAATCGGCCCCTCGCGGCATCCTCGGGAGCCTTGCCCCTGTCGGCCAGGAGGAGGCCTTCCAGGTGGTGGAGTTCTTTGTAGTCAAAGGGGTCGTATGGCTCCACCACGTGGATCTCTTTCCTTGGCTCCTTTATCCCGGCCATTTTGTAAGCCATTCTGGCCGCCTCTTCTACGTAGACGGGGTAGGAGAGGTCGCGGTTGGTCCAGTAGGTGGTGTCAAGGCACCAGCCCACCCCCTCAATCCAGACGGGTTTATTGGTCACCCGGCGGGCTACATGCTCGGCAGCCAGGACCACCGCTACTGCGCCATCGGAGATGGGGCTGACGTCCAGGCGCTGAACGGGCCAGGCCAGCACTTCGGAATTGAGGACGTCCTGCACCGTTATGTTGGGGTCGCCCAGGAGAGCACAGGGGTGGTCGGCTGCGTTGCGCCTGTTCTTGACGGTTACGTAAGCAATGTCTTCCTTCCTCAGGCCATAGCGGGTCATGTAGGCGTTCATCTCCAAGGCGAAGATCCAGAGGAGGTTGGGGCCGAGGGGCCTCTCGGTGGTGTGGTCGAAGATGGTGAGGAAGGCTCCCTGGGGGTGGGGCATGCAGGAGGACATTTTCTCTTCGCAGACGACGAGGCAGGTGTCAAAGACTCCGGAGGCTACATGATACCAGCCCTGAATCACGGCGAAGACTCCGGTCCCTCCGCCCACGTAGCAGCGGATGTAGGGCTTACCCCAGGCTCCTGCTCCGTCCGAAAGGTATTCGGACTTCATGTGGACGGCATCAAAGGCATCGGGGGCGGAGCCGAGAACAACGCAGTCAATGTCGTCCAGGGTCATCTCGCAGGATTCCAGGGCCATGGAGGCCGCTTCCCAGGCCAGTTCCTTGGCCGTCTCCTGGGCCCTCCGGACGAATTTGGTCATTCCTGCTCCAACGATGGCTACCCTTGGCATTTTTTCCTCCCCTTATATGCTGAGGATGACGACAGCCCCGCTGGTTGTGGGGATGCCTCGCCAGCTGAAGGCAAGGCCCACCTGGGCATCGGGTATCTGGCGCTTGCCGGCCTCGCCCCTGAGCCGGAAGACAACTTCCATCACTCTGGCCAGGCCGGAGGCATCCAGCAGATCGCCCATTCCGAGTTTGCCCCCCGATGGGTTGACGGGGAATTCCCCTTCCAGGCAGGTGTAGCCTTCCTCCACGAGGATCCCTGCTTCTCCGGGGGCGCAGAGCCCGAGGGCTTCCATGTGCTGCAGTTCCTTGTAAGCGAAGGTATCGTCGATTTCGGCGAAATCTATCTCGTGGCGGGGGTTGCGGATCCCGGCCATCTCGTAGGCCATTCTGGCGGCCTTCGTGGCGTAATCGGCCCTCGCCCACGATCGGGATTCAAGCCAGAAGGTATCGTTGGCCCATCCTATCCCCCTTATCCAGATCGGTTTATCCGATAGGGCTCTGGCCACATCCCCTGAAGCCAGGACCATGACGATGGCACCGTCGGCGTGGCGGCTTATCTCCAGGGAAGTGAGGGGCTCGGCTACCGGCTCAGAGGCGAGGACATCTTCGGGTGAGAGTTTGGCCGGATAGGAAGCAAGGGGGTTGAGGAGGGCATTCCGGCGGTTCTTGGATACCACCATCGCGCACTGCCTGTGGGTTGTGCCCGTTTCGGCCAGGTAGCGGCGCATCTCCATTCCGGCAATGGCGTAGGGGTGGAAGGCCAGCGGCCTGTTGAAGATGGGGTCCATGGCGAAGGCCAGGAGGTGGGAGTGGTGGAGGATGTTGGAGGCTTTGGAGTGAGACTCCACCACCACAACGTCAAACTGGCCGGTCTTTATCTGGAGGAATGCCGCGGCAATGCCGTGGATGCCATCGCCGCAGACGGTGTGGACGGGCTTGAGGGCTCCACCCAGCTGGTCGGGGACATACTCATCGAAAATGCTGGTGCCTTCGTTGAAATCTTCGGAGACAGTGACGAAACTCTGGACATCCTTGCGGGGGTTGATCCCTGCCTCTTCGTAGGCTTTGACGGCGGCTTCAAACATCAACTCTTTGTAGGAGAGTTCTGGGGTGAGGGGACGGAAACCGGCGTAGCCTACTCCTATGATGGCGACTTCTCTGCTCATGGCCGTTCTCCTCATTGAGAAGTTTGGCTCCCGGAGCCAGGGTTTATTTTACACAATTTGCCGGAACAGGCAAATTGGTTCCGCCAGGGGAAGCGTGGAGATTTGACAATCGGAGTGATGGCGGCTATAATTTTCACGGAACACGGACGAAGGGGTCCGTGCTCTTGACAGGAGAGGTGGGTGCGGTTATAATATAAGTGGTGCTGCGATGGAGCGGCGGTGGAAGGGGAAGCGGACTTGACAAGGGTTTGAGGTGGTGCTATAATATATAGTGTGAAATGCGATGCACCTTAACAGCTGAAAAGTGGTAGGAAGGCAGGGCGGGTTAGCGGCCCAAAGGAAGCTGGGAAAACTCTTCTTATGGAGAGTTTGATCCTGGCTCAGGGTTAACGCTGGCGGCGTGCCTAACACATGCAAGTCGAGCGGGGAGGCCTAAGGCCCCTTTGGGGTACGGCCTCCCAGCGGCAAACGGGTGAGTAACACGTGGGTGACCTGCCCCGAAGAGGGGGATAACCCTGGGAAACTGGGGCTAATACCCCATGTGCTTCGTGGTGTTAGAGGACCACGAAGTAAAGGGTGTGGTGGCCGAAAGGCGCCACGCCGCTTCGGGAGGGGCCCGCGGCCCATCAGGTAGTTGGTGGGGTAATGGCCCACCAAGCCGATGACGGGTAGCCGGCCTGAGAGGGTGTCCGGCCACACGGGGACTGAGACACGGCCCCGACTCCTACGGGAGGCAGCAGTGGGGAATCTTGGGCAATGGGCGAAAGCCTGACCCAGCGACGCCGCGTGGGGGAAGAAGCCCTGCGGGGTGTAAACCCCTTTTCGGGGGGAAGAGGGAGGACGGTACCCCCGGAATAAGGGCCGGCTAACTACGTGCCAGCAGCCGCGGTAAAACGTAGGGCCCGAGCGTTACCCGGATTCACTGGGCGTAAAGCGCACGTAGGCGGCCTGGTAAGTCGGGCGTGAAAGCTCCGGGCTCAACCCGGAGAGGCCGTCCGATACTGCTGGGCTTGAGGGCGGGAGAGGGAGGGGGAATTCCCGGTGTAGCGGTGAATTGCGTAGATATCGGGAGGAACGCCGGTGGGGAAGCCGGCCTCCTGGCCCGTCCCTGACGCTGAGGTGCGAAAGCCAGGGGAGCGAACGGGATTAGATACCCCGGTAGTCCTGGCTGTAAACGGTGGGTGCTAGGTGTGGGCGGCGTTGACCCCGTCCGTGCCGAAGGTAACCCGTTAAGCACCCCGCCTGGGGACTACGGCCGCAAGGCTAAAACTCAAAGGAATTGGCGGGGGCCCGCACAAGCGGCGGAGCGTGTGGTTTAATTCGATGCTAACCGAAGAACCTTACCCGGGCTTGACATGCGGGTGGTACCGAACCGAAAGGGGAGGGACCCCATTAGGGGAGCCCGCACAGGTGCTGCATGGCTGTCGTCAGCTCGTGCCGTGAGGTGTTGGGTTAAGTCCCGCAACGAGCGCAACCCTCGCCCCTAGTTACATGTGTCT
>DAOUCW010000217.1:0-1632 GCA_034431695.1 Anaerolineae bacterium
CTTCCTGCCGGCTCTATCGGCTCCCACCTGGAAGGAAGAAGGTGTGGAGTCAAAGCCCCAGGCGAGGAAGACCCCTCCCTCGGGGTAAACCCGATCCAGCTTTTCCGGAGACCACTCGTCCACCGTGACCCACCTCTTCCGGCGCGGCTGGAAGTGGATCACGATTCCGTCGGCGGGGCAGTAGACGGCCCCGAAGCCTGCGCCTTTCGGGTCCGGAGAGGAAAAGAGGCCTCTCCGGCCTTTAAGCGAGGGAGCGAAGGTGGCGTGGTAGAAGAAACGAGCTGCCCCTTCCACCCTGTGGACTCTGACCATCAGGTCCCATTCCGGGTCAATCCAGTCGGCGATTTCAAGGCTCGCGGGGCCCGAAAGGGCGGTGATCAGGACGGCGGAGTTTTCGCCCGCATAGCGGCGCCGGGAGGTCCAGACCGGATCGTTGAGCCAGAGTGGCTTGCTGTAGCCGGGCACCAGGACTCCCGCCCTTGAGCCGAGCTCGGGGTAAGGCTCAATGGGCCTCCCGTAAATCTTCCATTCTTCGGAGGGAGCTTCTTCACCCCAGCGGACCTCGTATGGGCGAGCGGTCTCTTCATTGAGCAAGCTTATCAAATCCGAAAGCCCGAAGTCCTTCCAGGCTGTGAAGTAGCGCAGGTGGTCGCAGCAGGATAGGGATGGCCACCTCAGGTGGGTGACTTCGGCCCAGGGCGAGATGCTCACCGAGAGGCGGCCATTGGAGAGGGCAGCGATGGCGTTTGTTCCCCCTCCGATGGTCTCCGAAAGGAGGTTGGCCTGGAGGAGAGGGTCCTCGGGGATAGGGGGGATGGGCTTCAGCTTAACCCGGGGCATTGAGTTTATCCTCCAGGTTCTTGACGATCTCTTCGGCCTCCTGCACGAGGCCCGGATCCACCTCAAAGACGGGCTTTCCGAGCTTGTCGGCCTCAAGGGCAAGGGGGCTGTAGGAAAGGAAGCCGAGGAAAGTGAAGCCGGGGAGGTTGGCCCTGAGGAAATCCCTGTCCTCTTCCCCCCGCACCTTATTCCCCACCACGAAGACCCTCTCCACGCCTATGTCGGCGGCGAGCTTCTGGACGGCGAAGGCGGTCTGGAGGCTCCGGAGGCCCGGCTCCACCACGATTATGAAGGCATCAACGGCCTTTGCGGTGGCCCGTCCCAGGTGCTCAACGCCGGCCTCCATATCCATGATCAGGACTTCCTCGCGCTGGAGCAGGAGGTGGGCCACCAGGTTCTTGAGGAGGACGCTCTCCGGGCAAACGCAACCGGACCCTCCCTTCTCAATTGTCCCCATGACCAGGAGCTTTATCCCCCTGTGCTCAACGGAGAATCTGTCGGGTATATCGTCAACTTTGGGGTTCATCTTGAAGAAGACGCCGTAGGAACCCGGTTTGGCGCCGGTGCGCTCCTCAATCAGTTCCTCCATCCTGGCGATGGGGGTCAGCCTGGCCACGAGGTCCGGGGGGAAGCCCAGAGCGACGGCGAGGTTTCCATCGGGGTCTGCGTCCACCGCGATGACCCTGAACCCCCTGCGGGAGTATATGTAAGCCAGCAGAGCCGCCAGCGTGCTCTTTCCTACCCCTCCTTTTCCGCTGATGGCGATCTTGGGCATAAAACCTCCGTTGGCTT
>DAOUCW010000218.1:0-1574 GCA_034431695.1 Anaerolineae bacterium
GTGTATAAGAGACGGGGCCCAGGTGGTGGGAGTGACGGGCCACCTGTTTCCCTCAATGGAAACGGTGAAGGTATCGGTCCCGCCTCTTCCCGTGTTCCTGATGGCAATTTCATGGGTGACCACATCGCCCGGCCGGCCTATGATGGTTCGGGTCGATTTGAGGATCTGGAGGCCAGCCTGAGGCGGTGGAGCCTCAAGCCAGGCAATGGCTCTATCCATAACTTCCTTCCGGGTGTCCCTGTCGGCTATGGCTTCAAAGCCGAAGGAAAGGTAGAGGACGCGGTAATCAAGGCACACTCCGACGGCAAGTCCTCCGTAGCCATCGCCATTGTAGGCCAGGATCGGGATGGCTTCGCTTGTGTCGGCAGGCTCAACGACATCGGGGTAGAGCTGATTGTTGGCGCCATCGCCGCCGGTGATGGAGAAAACCAGCCCGGCGAAGGGCCCTTCCGGAAGGCCGTGGAGGCTCCAGCTTCCGCTGGTGTCCCGGACGAAGCGAGCTTTGAGGTAATCGCTGTAATAGGGGGAAAAGCCGATCCCCCCACCGTCCAGGAAACCTATGTCCTGGCCGCTCAGGAAGAGCCTCCCGCCAGCGGAAAGGTATTCGGTGATTGCCCCTGCGGCTCCGATGTAGCCCGGGGCATCGTAAGGTGCGCTCCAGATCACGAGGTCGTAGCGCTTCAATTGCTCCCCGGACGGCAGGTCTTCCGGCAGGTGCCGGATTGTCCACTCGTCGTAAGCGAGGAAGAGGTCGTCCAGGGCGTGGCGGTAGAAAGAAATTTCGCTGCCGTAATGCCACGCTCCGCTATCCACCAGGAGTATGGTCGGGGCGGAGGGGAGGTTGAGAGTCACGGCAGTGGTCTCCCCCACGGTGACGGCAGCGGTGGCGGTTCCGACCCGATAGCCCAGAGCCCGGGCCACTACGGTGTAATCCCCGGCCGGAAGGTGGAAGGCGTGGAAGCTGGCCGTGGCCGAAAGGGGCGTCCCGGGGATGGAAATGGTGGCGGTCACGGGGTTGCCGGTGGATGCTTCGCGGACGTAAACCTCAAGGGTTCCGGTCGGGCAGGGCTGGAGGGTGAAGTCGGCGGTAGTGGTGACGCCTGTGATTACGGCTACGTCGGGGATGGTTTGAGAGAAGTAGCCGAAGGCAGAAGCAGTCAGGCTGTAGAGGCCGGGGGCGAGGAAGAGGACGTATCGGCCGGACTGATCGGTGATGGCGCTCCCGCCTCCCGCTCCGGCCTTAGGCTCGGCTGAAACGGTCGCTCCCGGAACTGGTTCTCCACCCGTGCTCCGCACCGTTCCCTGGATGCTTCCTGCATTCATCAGGGCAGCCACGGCAGCGAAGGCATCCACCCTCCCCCAGCCGGAATCGTTGTTGGGGACTGTTGAGCTGAGAGGGACCGCGGTGGAGGTTATGGTGAAGAGGGTGCGAGTTATGTCTACGCCAGGGTTCACCGAGCGCATGAGTGCCACAAGGCCTGCCACGTGGGGAGCTGCCATGGAGGTGCCGCTCTTAGAGCCGTAGGTTCCGCCCGGGAGGGATGAGCGGACCTGAACCCCCGGGGCTACAACGT
>DAOUCW010000219.1:0-3168 GCA_034431695.1 Anaerolineae bacterium
AGGAGGGGGAGATGAGTCCGAGGGATTTCACCCGCCTGACGACTCTTGCCACCTGCGCGGGCTGAGCCGGGAAAACGGGCCCTGAGGCCCTGGCGCAGGTCCTGCGCTACATAATTGACCGTTTCCCGAAAGAAGCTCACGCCAACCTCCTGGTGGGTCTTGGCGAGGGGGATGATGCTGCCGTCTACAAGCTCAACGACGATGTAGCCCTCATCTTCACCGCCGACTTCTTCGCCCCGGTGGTGGACGATGCTTACACCTACGGCGCCATAGCGGCCGCCAACTCCATGAGCGATGTCTATGCCATGGGTGGCGAGGTCCTCATGGCCCTCAATATCACATGCCTTCCCCCGGACATGCCTCCGGAAATAGCCGGCGCCATCCTCAGGGGCGGAGCCGATAAGGTCGCCGAAGCAGGGGGCATACTGGTGGGGGGCCACACCATGGACGATAAAGAGCCAAAATACGGCCTGGCGGTCGTGGGAATCGTCCATCCCCAGAAGGTGGTGACCAAGGCGGGCGCCAGGCCCGGCGACGTTCTCATCCTGACCAAGCCTCTGGGGACGGGGGTGATAACCACTGCGCTGAAGGCGGGGATGGCCAGGGAAGAGCACGTCAGGGCGGCGGTAGAAACCATGCTTCACCTGAACCGCAATGCCTCAAGGGCGATGCAGGAAGTCGGCGTCTCAGCCGCCACCGATATAACGGGGTTCGGCCTGCTGGGCCACGCCCTGGACATGGCTCTCATGAGCAGGGTTAAGCTGCGCTTCTACTACGACCGCATACCCTTCATCCCCGGCGCCCGGGATTATGCGGAGCAGTGGCTCTTCCCCGGCGGTGCCCATTCCAACGAGCGCTTCTTCCACCCGCGGGTTCGCTTCATCCTGGACCTTGAGGATGAGGAGCAGCTCCTCCTGTTTGACCCCCAGACCTCAGGGGGCCTCCTCATAGCCGTGCCGGCGGAGCGTGCTTCAGAACTTGTGGAAAAGTTGGAGGAAAAGGGCGAGGGGCACTGGGTTATCGGGGAAGTTGCAGAGGAGGACGATGCGGGTAGAATAGAGGTAGTCTGAGCCAGGAGCCCCTGTTCAGGCTCTCAAGCAGCTCGCTGGGCCCGAAAAGAACTGCCAATCAAAGATGGCGGGGTTCGTCAGTATACCAGATCAAACCTGCTGCCATCCTGAAAAGTCCCCGGACGATAGGGCTTGGCAATCACGATCACCCTGTGGGTATTGCTCCAGGGAGGCCAGCAGGTTATCAACGTCAGGGTTTCGTCAGGGGTAGGGTCCATAAAGCGGGCGTTGGCCTTGCGGCGGTCTTCGGGAGCGTTCTTCTCGGGCACTATCAGAACTCTCCTGACCACGTAAACGAAAGCTTCACCCTGGGCATTGTAGAGCCAGATCTTGTCTCCAGGTTTGAGTTCCCATAATCTGTCAAAGACGCGCCCTTTAATGTTGTGGTGGCCGGAGAGGACTATGTTGCTGCCTTCGCCCGGATTGGCGCTGGTGAAGTGGTGGCCGGCGGCGTAATCGGCCGTTTGCCACCGGAGGTGCACTTGCCCCCCGGAATCCACCACGGTCTCCCACTGGACTTCCACTACCGGGGCATCCACCCCTATGGCCGGGATGACGATGCGCACGGCAGGAGGTTGCCTGGTGGGCGCAGGCAAGACCGCCGCATGAAGCACATCCGTGGGGCTGATGTCTACCGGGGAAGATTCATCTCCTGACGCGGGGGTTACGCCGGTGGCCCGGGCCATCGCCGCAGGCTCAGGGGTAGCCGTTGCGGGAGCAGACCCTCCATCGGCGGGCTGAGAGTTCGCCGTCAATGCGGGCACAACAGGGGTGCTCGAAGGCCCTGCCTCCACAGAGAACGCCCCATCGGTAGGCGCCAGGCGGGTGAGCCAGTAAGAGGTAAACCGCTCCCTCTGCCAGTGCTCGTATCCGAGCCAGGAAGAGCCAATCACCAGGGAGAGCAGGCCTGCTATCAGGAAGGCAAGGCTCAGCGAGAACCTTCCCCTTCGTGCCACCCTCGTCTCCTTACCCAGGAAGGAACCCTGTCGGGTCATCGCATAGCACATTATAGCATACTTTGGGCAAAAGGAGTATCTTTTTCCCCTGCAGCCGCGTTCGGTTCACGTGGCCGAGCAGGCGAATTCCAAAAGGAGTTTGTCCACCAAGGTGGGGATGGCCGACTTGCGTCCCCCGCCACGACGGCACTGACGGGCTTTTCCCGCTTGATTTAAACCACCCTCCTGGGCCTGTATTGGAGGGCTTCGGCGATGTGGTGGGGCAAGATCTCGTGGGAGCCTTCCAGGTCTGCTATGGTGCGGGCGAGCTTCAGGACCCGGTGGTAAGCCCTGGCGGTCATGCCGAGCTGGGTCATGGCTGCCCGCAGGAGACTTTTAGCGCTTTCGCTCACCTGGCAGAATTCCCGGATTTCCGCCGGACCCATATCGGCATTGCACAGGAGCTTTGTCCCTTCAAAGCGCTTGCGCTGGATGGCCCTGGCCCTCTCCACTCTCTCCCTTATCCTGGCCGAAGGCTCGGCAGGCTGATCGGAAATGAGCTTGTCGTAGTCAACCCTCGGCACTTCAATGTAGATGTCAATCCGATCGAGGAGCGGGCCCGAAATGCGTTTCTGGTAGCGGCTCACCGTTGAGGGGGAGCAAGTGCAGTTGTGGGTGGGATCGCCGTAGTATCCGCAGGGGCAGGGGTTCATGGCCGCCACGAGCATGAAGTTGGCCGGGAAAGTGAGGGAACCCTGGGCCCTGCTTATCGTCACCACCCGATCTTCCAGGGGCTGACGGAGGACTTCAAGGGTCCTCTGGCCGAATTCCGGAAGCTCATCCAGGAAAAGCACTCCCCGATGGGCCAGGCTGACCTCCCCCGGCCTCGGGAGCCTTCCCCCTCCCACTAAACCGGCATGACTTATTGTGTGGTGAGGGGCCCGGAAAGGCCTCTGGCGTATGAGGGGAGTGCCAGGAGGAAGCATGTTGGCGACGCTGTAGATCCGGGTTATTTCCAGGGCTTCTTCCAGGGTGAGGGCGGGGAGGATGGAAGGAAGAGCCCTTGCCAAGAGGGTTTTGCCCGCCCCCGGTGGGCCGACCATCAGGACGTTGTGGGAGCCGGCAGCGGCTATCTCCAGCGCCCTCTTGACGTGCTCCTGCCC
>DAOUCW010000220.1:0-16412 GCA_034431695.1 Anaerolineae bacterium
TGCCAGCTCTGACAAGCTGGCCTCCGTAGCGCTTTACTCCGAGCCGCTTGGACTCGCTATCGCGGCCGTTGCGGCTGGAACCTCCTCCCTTCTTGTGAGCCATTTCCTTTCACCTCCTCCCTCAAGCTATTATCTCTTTGATGAGAAGGCGCGTGTAGATCTGGCGGTGGCCTTTCTTACGGCGATAGCGCTTCTTGGGCCTGTATTTGAAAACGATGATTTTAGGCCCTTTGAAGTGGCCCTGGACCAGGGCTTTGACCCTGGCTCCCTCCACGAAAGGCCTCCCGATCTGCACCCTGTCCCCATCAACCACCATGAGGACGCGATCGATTTCAATTTCCTTGCCTGCTTCTACCGGCAATTTCTCCACATCAATGACCATACCGCTGGAAACCTGATACTGTTTGCCTCCGCTTTCAATCACCGCATACATCTTGCTCCCCCCTTTGCGGCCTTGGCTTCAAAGAATTATACACACAAGAGCCCTGTTGTCAACCTGCCGGCCCCCGCGCCCCCTTGACAAATGTCCTTAATGGTGTTAAACTTTCACAGCGTGAACTTTTTGGGAGGCACTGAATTGAGCGGGGAAGTGGAGACGACGAGCGCATATATCTTCAGGTTCATGGGGGCTCTCAAGCGGAGGTTCGCGAGAGACCTGGCCCGCTATGGGTTGACTTTCCCCCAGTTCTTAGCCCTGTTATCCCTGGAGAAAGCGGAAGGGCCGTGCCGCATGGGTTTTCTGGCCACCTCCGCCCTCCAGAGCCTCCCTTCCATGACCGGGATCGTGGACAGGCTGGAGGAGAAGGGGCTTGTGGAACGCCGGAGGAACCCCCAGGACCGGCGCTCCATCGTCGTATCCCTCACCGAGAAGGGGGAAAAATTGCTTTCTCAGATAAAGGCTGACCGCCAGCGCACTGTGGATGAAATCTTCAGGAAGCTCACCCCTGAAGAGCTCACCACCCTTAACTCAATCCTGGAAAAATTGATCCGTGCCCTTGAAACTGGGGATTGAGGAGGGATTTGAATGCTGAAACTTCTCAAGCACGCCAGACCCTTCTATCCGTTGATTTTGCTTATCGTTGTTCTGCTCTTCGTCCAGGCAAATGCCGACCTGGCCCTGCCTGATTACATGTCCCGCATAGTAAACGTGGGGATCCAGCAGGGCGGAGTGGAGAGCGCTGTGCCGGAAGCCCTCCGCCAGAGCACAATGGAGCACCTGGCCATCTTCCTGACCGGGGAAGAAAAAGCGGAAATAGCGGCCCTTTACGAGCGCATAGATTCCTCCTCCCCGGCCTACGGAGCCTACCTCAATAAGTATCCGGCTCTGGCCAGGGAGCCGGTCTACGTTCTGAAGCAGGCCGATCCTGCTGCCATCGAACGGATTCGCCCCGCTATTGCTCGCGCCCTGCTGGTTGTCTTCAGCATAGAGCAGATCCAGGCTCACCCGGAACAGGCAAAGATGATATCAGGCCTGGGATTTGATTTATCCAGGCTCCCGCCGGGGGCAGACCTCTTCGCCCTCATCAGCCGGCTGCCCGATGAGGAAAGAGCGAAAATAACCGGAATGGTGGAGCAAAGGTTTGAAGCCCTGGGAGGGGAGAAAGCCATCCTCCAGGCAGCGGCCAGAGCCGTCAGGGCCGAATACGAAAGCCTCGGGATGGATATGGCTAAGATCCAGAACTCCTACATCCTGAAGGTCGGTGGCCAGATGCTCCTGATAGCTTTGCTTGCGGCTGCCATAACCGTAACAGTGGGCTTCCTGGCGGCCAGAGTGGCCGCGGGGTTCGCCCGAGAACTCAGGCGCCTCTTCTTTGAAAAAGTCCTGAGCTTCTCCGGCGCCGAACTGGACAGATTTTCCTCCGCATCCCTCATAACCAGGGCCACCAACGACATAACCCAGATCCAGACCGTAATGGTTTTCCTCCTGCGCATGGTTTTCTACGCGCCGATAATAGGGATTGGTGCGGTGGTGAGAGCGGTGAGCAAAAGCCCATCAATGTGGTGGATCCTGGGGCTCGGCCTCGGAATACTCTTGGGCCTGGTGGGGCTGGGCTTCCGGCTCGCCGTGCCCAGATTCAAAGTCATCCAGACCCTCATGGATCAGCTCAACAGGATAGCCCGGGAAAACCTGACCGGAGCCATGGTGATCAGGGCTTTCAACCGGCAGAAATACGAGGAAGAGCGCTTTGACAGGGCCAATAAGGAACTCACCAGCACCACCCTCTTCGTCAACAGGGTTTTTGTGATGATGATGCCCCTGACAATGTTCACCATGAACGCCATCATGGTGCTCATCCTCTGGGTCGGCGCACACCAGGTGGCTAAGGCCACCATGAGGATCGGGGATATGATGGCTTTCCTCCAGTATGCCATGCAGGTCTTCTTCTCCTTCATGATGCTCTCAATGCTTTCCATCATGATCCCCAGGGCCGATGTGGCCGCCAACCGCATAGCCGAGGTCCTGGAAACCGAAATCAGCATAAAAGACCCCGAAAGGCCTCGCCCCTTCCCCCGGCCCTTCCTCCCGACGATAGAATTCAGGCATGTCTCCTTCCGCTACCCCAACGCTGAAGAATACGTGCTTCGGGACATAAACTTCACGATCCAGGCCGGGGAAACCGTGGGCATCATCGGAACGACGGGCTCCGGCAAATCCACCCTGATCAACCTGATAATGCGCTTCTACGACCCCACAGAAGGGGAAATACGCGTGAGCGGGGTGGATATACGCCAGGTGAGCCTGAAGGACCTGCGGGAACGAATAGGATATGTGCCCCAGCACAGCAACCTGTTCACCGGAACCGTTGAATCAAACCTCCGCCTGGCCGATGAAGATGCCCCAGAAGAGGTCCTCCTCCAGGCCCTGGAAGTGGCCCAGACCAGGGATTTCATCCTCTCCAACCCCCATGGCCTCGGCACAAATGTATCCCAGGGAGGGATGAACTTCTCCGGAGGACAGCGCCAGCGGTTGACCATAGCTCGGGCTCTGGTCAGGCGTGCACCGATCTACATCTTTGATGACTGCTTCTCCTCCCTTGATTACCAGACCGACCTGCGCCTGCGGCGAGCCATGCGGGAATACCTCAAAGGAAGCACGGTCATCATCGTCTCCCAGAGGGTGGCTACGATAAAGGACGCCGATAAAATCCTGGTCCTGGACGAAGGCAGGCTCATAGCTCAGGGAACCCACGAAGAACTCATGGAGAAATGCGATGTCTACCGGGAAATAGCCCTGTCCCAGCTCAAGCTTCAGGAGGTGGTGGTATGAGTGCCTCGCGGTCTCCGATGCAGCTTGCCCCCGGAGTGCGCAGTCCTTTCGGGCGAGGCCCGATGGGAAGAGGGCCGGGGCACATTCAATTTGGCCCCGTGGAAAAACCGAGGGATTTCGCGGGCACGGTCCGGAAGCTCCTGGCCTACCTCGGCCCATACCGCTTCTCAATCCTCATCGTCCTCCTGCTGGCTGCCGGCTCCACCGTCTTTTCCATCTTCGGCCCGAAGATACTCGGCACAGCCACCACGAAGCTCTTTGAGGGATTGATCGCTCAGTTCACCGGAACGGGCCAGGTGGATTTCGGGGCCATAGGGAGGATACTCCTCTCGGTCCTCGGCCTCTATTTCCTTTCCGCCGGCTTCAGTTACGCCCAGGGCTGGCTCATGACCGACGTGGCAATAAAGGTAACCTATCAGCTGCGCCGGGACATCATGGCCAAAATCCAGCGATTGCCCTTCCGCTATCTGGACGGCACCCAGCACGGCGAGATCCTCTCGCGCCTCACCAACGACGTGGACACCGTGAACCAGACCCTCAACCAGAGCCTCACCCAGATCCTCTCCTCCGCCGTGACTGTGATCGGGATGCTGGCGATGATGCTTTCCATCTCCTGGCAGATGACCCTCGTGGCGCTGCTCATAATCCCCATATCCAGCGGGGTTGTCACGTTCATCATCAGCCGTTCTCAGAAGCTCTTCGCCCAGCAACAGGCTTTCCTGGGCCGCGTGAACAGCCACGTGGAAGAGACCTTCAGCGGTTATGTGGAAATAAAAGCGTTCAACGGGGAGGAGAAAAGCCTCAGCCAGTTCAACCACTACAACGACCAGCTATACAGTGTGGCCTGGAAGGCCCAGTTCCTTTCGGGGATACTGATGCCGGTGATGGGCTTCATAGGGAACCTGGGATATGTGGCCGTGGTGATACTTGGAGGATACCTGGCTGTGCACGGGCGCATAGCCGTGGGCGATATCCAGGCCTTCGTCCAGTATATCCGTTCCTTCACCCAGCCAATAACTCAGCTGGCCAACATCTCCAACATCCTCCAGCAGACGGTGGCTGCCGCAGAGCGGGTCTTCGACTTTCTGGCCCAGGAAGAAGAAATTCCGGACCCGGCGAACCCCCTGCGGTTGAGTGAAGTCAAAGGCGAGGTGGAGTTCCGGAATGTGCGCTTCAGCTACATCCCCGGCAAGCCCGTCATCAGGGGATTCTCTGCCAGGGTAAAGCCGGGGCAAAAGGTGGCCATCGTGGGGCCAACCGGTGCCGGTAAAACCACCCTGGTGAAGCTCCTCATGCGCTTCTACGATGTGGATGAGGGGGCTATATTGATTGACGGGCACGACATCCGCCAGTTCGCCCGCTCGGACCTCAGGAAACTCTTCGGGATGGTCCTCCAGGATACCTGGCTCTTCAACGGCACCGTGATGGAAAATATACGCTACGGGCGAGAGGATGCGACCGAAGAAGAGGTCATAGCAGCGGCCCGCATGGCGCGCATAGATCGCTTCATCCGCTCCCTGCCGGATGGCTATCAGACGGTTATAAACGAAGAGATGACCAACCTTTCTCAGGGGCAGAAGCAGCTTCTGACCATAGCTCGGGCCATACTGGCCAACCCACCCATGCTCATCTTAGACGAAGCCACCAGCTCCGTTGACACCCACACCGAACTCCTGATTCAGGAAGCGATGGAAGCCTTCATGCGCGGGCGCACTACATTCATCATAGCCCACCGCCTGTCCACCATCCGCAATGCCGACCTTATCCTGGTGGTGCGGGATGGAGCCATAGTTGAGCAGGGAACCCACGAAGAGTTAATGGCGCGCGGAGGCTTCTACGCCGAACTTTACAACAGCCAGTTCGAACCCGCATAGCCGGATTCACGCCCCTGTTTTGAAAGCGCTCCCTTACGCCGTTCGCCCACCGGAGGCTTTTTCGGAAAGCCCTGAATTGTGATATAATCTGAGAGGCATCCCCGCTTAGGGAGGGCTTCATGAAAAAGCTGATTTCACTGAGGGTGAACGGGGAGCTATTCCGGGTGGAAGTGGATGAGGAAACATCGCTCCTGGACGTCCTGCGGGACCAGCTGCACCTTACCGGGACTAAGAAAGGGTGCGGCGAAGGGCTTTGCGGCTCCTGCACCGTGATCGTGAACGGGAAAGCTGTCCGCTCCTGCACTTATAAGGCTGTGAAAGCCGATGGAGCATCGGTTGAGACCATTGAGGGCCTGGCCAGAGAAGGCAAACTGCACCCCCTCCAGAAAGCTTTCATTGATTACGGCGCTATCCAGTGCGGCTTCTGCACCCCGGGGATGATAATGAGCGCCAAGGCCCTTCTGGATCAGAACCCCAATCCATCCGATGAAGAAATAATCAGGGCAATACAGCCCAACCTCTGCCGCTGCACCGGCTACTCCTCCATCGTGAGGGCGATAAAAGCTGCTGCCTCCGAAATCCGTGGCGAAGGATACATTCCACCCACCCTGCCTGAAGGCATCACCCCCATGCGGGCGGGCGGCAACCTCGTCCCAAAGCCCGATGCGATCCTGAAGGCCACGGGCAGGGCCCTCTACGCTGCCGACCTCTACTTTGAAGGCATGCTCTACGCCAGGGTCCTCAGGAGCCCCTACCCCCATGCCCGCATCCTCAGGATAGATACCTCCCGGGCCAGGGCTTACCCCGGCGTGGTGGCGGTCCTCACCGCCGAGGATGTGCCGGGGGACAAGACCCACGGAGTCGTGCGCAAGGACTGGCCTGTCTTCGCCATGGATAAAGTCCGATACGTCGGCGATGCGATCGCCATGGTGGTGGCCGAAAGCGAGGAAATCGCCTCAAAGGCCCTGGAACTCATAGAAGTGGATTACGAACCCCTACCGGTCGTCACATCGCCCCAGGAAGCTCTCAGGCCCGATGCTCCGAAGGTCCACGAGGGTGGCAACCTCCTCAAGCACATCTCCATCCGCCGCGGCAACGTTGAAGAAGCCTTCGCCAGGGCCGACGTGGTGGTGGAGAGGGTCTACCACACCCCAACCTATGAGCACGCTTTCCTCGAGCCCGAGGCAGGGGTCGCCACCGTTGACCCCGACGGCAACATCACCGTCTACGTGGGATCGCAGATACCTTTCCTGGACCGGCGCCAGATAGCCGAAAGCCTGGCCATACCGGAGGAGAAGGTCAGGGTAGTGGGAACCTTCATCGGGGGAGCCTTCGGCGGGAAGGAGGATATATCCGTCCAGATCCACCTGGCCCTTGCCGCCATGAAGACGGGCCGTCCCGTCAAGATGGTCTTCTCCAGGGAAGAATCGTTCCGGGTCCACCCCAAACGCCACGCCACCACAATTCGCCTCAAGACCGGTGCCACAAGGGACGGCAGGCTCCTGGCCCTGGAGGCGGAAATCTACGGCGATGCCGGAGCCTACGCATCCCTGAGCGAGCACGTCATGACCCGCACTGCCACCCACATCTCCGGCCCATATCAGATCCCCAACGTCAAGGTGGATTGCTACGCCGTCTACACCAACAACCCGCCCTCCGGAGCCTTCCGGGGCTTCGGAGTGCCCCAGGCAGCCTTCGCCATAGAAAGCCAGATGGACATCATGGCCGAGGAGCTCGGCCTCTCGCCCCTGGAAATACGCAGGATAAACGCCCTCAGGGTGGGGACCAGGACGGCCCTGGGGCAGCTCCTTGAGGAAAGCGTTGGACTTTTAGAGACCCTGGACAGGGTTGAGGAGGAGATGAACCGCACGCAGTTCATCCCGGTGGAGGGGACGAAGAGGAGAGCATGGGGCGTAGCCTGTGCCATGAAGAACGTGGGCCTGGGAGGTGGAGCCCTGGACAGAGCCGGGGCTGAGGTGGAGGTAACCGAAGAAGGCGTGGTAATAGTCCGGGCGGGTGCAGCTGACCTGGGAGGTGGTCTCTCCGGCGTGGTGGCAGCCATAGCGGCCGAAGAACTGGGCCTGCCCCGGTGGCGCGCCGGAGATGCCACCCCGGTCAGGGTCATCCTGGCCGATACCGGCACAACCCCCGATGGCGGCCCCACCACCGCCTCAAGGCAGTCCTTCATAACGGGAAACGCGGTGCGCCTGGCAGCCCGCCAGATCAGGGAACTCCTGACCAGCATCGCCGCCGAGGAGCTCAACGCACCGCCCGATGAAATCGTTTTTGAGGGCGGGTTCGTCAGAGCAGGGGAGAAAGCCCTGTCCCTCGGAGAGCTCGTCTCCATAGCCAGAAAGCAGGGGCAGGAAGTCAGAGCGACCTGCACTTACGAAGCACCCGCCACCGTCCCGATAAGCCAGGAAGGTCCCCATCACTTCGCTTTCGGCTTCGCCACGCAGGCGGCCCTCGTTGAGGTGGATACGGAAACTGGCGAGGTGCGTGTGCTGAAAGTCATCGCTGCCCACGATGTGGGAAAGGCCATAAGTCCGCTGGGGGTCGTGGGCCAGATAGAAGGAGGGGTTATGATGGGGATTGGCCTCGCCCTGAAGGAGGAGTTCCCCCTGAAGGATGGCGTTCCCCTGGCCAGGGGGTTCAGGGATTACCACATCCCCAGGGCGAAGGACATGCCCGAAATCGTGCCCATAATCGTTGAAGCACCCTCCTCTGAGGGGCCTTTCGGAGCAAAGGGGATAGGGGAGATACCATCCATCCCGACGCCCCCAGCCATCGTCAATGCCATATACAGAGCCTGTGGAGTTCGCTTCTACGAACTGCCCGTCAAAAGCCAGAAGCTGAGGGAGATGCTATGCCAAAAGCAAACGTGACGATAGTTGGACTCGGCTTTGTGGGAAGCTCAATAGGGCTTGCTCTGAAGAAGTCGGGGGCCGATATATCCATAATCGGCCACGATAAGGAGCCGGAGGTAGCCCGTGAGGCCCTCAGGATGAAAGCCATTGACCGGGCCGACTGGAACCTCATAAATGCGTGCGAGCAGGCCGACATAATCATCCTTGCGCTTCCCCTCCAGGCCATCCGGGACACGATGAAAGCGATTGGCCCTTACCTGAGGGAGGGGTGCCTCATCACCGATACGGCCACTCTCAAGAGGCCGGTGATGAGGTGGGCCGAGGAGTTCCTTCCCGGGCACGTTAGCTTCGTGGGGGGTGACCCCATCATGAGCCCCCAGGGTGGAGGGGGTGGGGTCAAGGCAGCATCGGCCGATGCCCTCAAAGGGGCTGTATACTGCCTCACGCCTTCCCCGACGGCGAGCGGCGAGGCGGTGGAGCTGGCCGTGGCCCTGGTCAGGGCAATGGGTGCAAATCCATACTTCATGGACCCCGCAGAGCACGACGGCCTGCTGGCAGGGATGGAGCAACTTCCCCTGGTAGCCGCAGCAGCCCTGATGGGGACCCTCTCTCAATCCCCACCCTGGAAGGACATGAGGAGGCTCGGAGGGTCTGCTTTCAACCAGGGGACAGCCCCCCTCTGGGAGAGTCCGGCCTTCTGGGCCGGTGCCTTCTTTGAGAACGCCGACAACGTGGTCCGCTGGATTGACGAACTCATCGGTCAACTGGAGATCCTGAAGCAGGAAATACAGGCCCGGGATGAGGAAGCCCTCAGCGCTTACTTTGACAGGGCCATAACCGAGAGGGCCCGGTGGTTCAAGGACAGGGCCATGGGCCAGTGGGAGGAAATGCCGGAGCCCCCGAGGCCTCCGGGCATGCTTGAGACTTTCCTCGGAATCAGGTTCAAAGACCGCAAAGGGAGGTAACCATGGGAGAGGATAGACTTGCCTGGATTGATGAGGAAATAAATGCCCTGAAGGAGCAGGGCCTTTACATACACATCCGCACCATCCAGTCCCCTCAGGGGGCATGGATCACCGTGGATGGGAAGAGGGTGCTGAACTTCTGCTCCAACAACTACCTTGGTCTCGCCAACCACCCCAAGCTCAGGGAAGCAGCGCGCAGGGCCGTTGAAGAGTGGGGGGTTGGCCCTGCTGCCGTCCGCACCATCGCCGGGACCATGTCCCTGCACCTGGAACTGGAGGAGAAACTCGCTCAGTTCAAGGGGGCCGAAGATGCCATCTCCTTCCAGTCGGGCTTCAACGCCAACCTCGCCACGATACCGGCGCTGGTTGGGGAAGGGGATGTGATCTTCTCGGATGAACTCAACCACGCCTCAATAATAGACGGATGTCGCCTCTCAAGGGCGAAGATAGTCCGCTACAACCACTGCGACCCGGCCGACCTGGAGGCAAAGATCCGCCAGGAGCAGGGAAATTACCGCCGTGGGATCATCATAACCGACGGAGTCTTCTCCATGGATGGCGACATCGCCCCACTGCCCGAGATTGTGGAAATAGCCGAAAGATACAACCTCATGACCATGGTGGATGATGCCCACGGCGAGGGGGTTCTGGGCCGGGGCGGAAGGGGGATTGTGGACCACTTCGGCCTCCACGGCAAGGTTGATGTGGAGGTTGGGACCCTTTCCAAAGCCTTCGGCGTGGTGGGTGGATACGTGGCAGGGAAGAAGAAGGTGGTGGAATGGCTCCGCCAGAGAGGTCGGCCTTTCCTCTTCTCCAGCGCCATGACCCCGGCCGACGTGGCGGCCTGCATCGCTGCCGTTGAAATCCTGGAAGAATCCACCGAACTTGTGGACAAGCTCTGGGAGAACACCCGGTATTTCAAGGCTGAGATGCGCCGCCTCGGCTTTGATATTGGCCAGAGCGTGACCCCGATAACCCCCGTCATGCTGGGAGAGGCACCTCTGGCTCAGGAGTTCTCCCGCCGCCTCTTTGAAAACGGGGTCTTCGCCCAGGCCATCGGCTACCCGACCGTCCCCAGGGGCAAAGCCCGCATAAGGGTGATGATTTCCGCCGTCCACTCCAGGGAGGACCTGGACCGGGGTCTGGAGGCCTTCGCCAAAGTCGGGAAGGAACTCGGCGTTATATGAAAATCGCCATAGTCCACGACTGGCTCAACCAGTATGGGGGAGCCGAGCTCGTCTTGGAGGCCCTGAAAGAGCTCTTCCCCGAAGCCCCCGTTTACACCTCAATCTACGACCCCGGGGCCATGCCCCCTTTCTACCGCCAGTGGGACATCCGTACCTCCTTCATGGACCGGCTCCCTTTCGTCAAGAAACACCACCAGCCTTTCCTCCCCCTTTACCCCATCGCCTTTGAGAGCTTCAACCTCTCCGGCTATGACCTGGTCATATCCAACAAAAGCGGCTTCTGCCACGGAGTGATAACGGGGCCGGGAACCGTCCACATCTGTTATTGCCTCACCCCAACGCGCTTCGTCTGGGACTATCAGGAATACATAAAGGGTGAAGGGGTCGGCCTGGTGGCCAGGAAAGTCCTGCCCCTTTTCATCTTCTTCCTCCGCCAGTGGGACAGGCTTGCCGCCGACCGGGTTGACTTCTTCATAGCCATATCCAGGGAAGTGAAGGAGCGGATCCGCAAATTTTACCGGAGGACCAGCGAGGTCCTCTACCCTCCCGTCTATACCTCCCGCTTCCACATATCCCCGGAACAGGATGACTATTACCTCGTGGTCTCCAGGCTTGTCCCTTACAAGCGGATAGACATAGCAGTGGAAGCCTTCAACCTGCTGAAGCGCCCCCTCTTCATCGTGGGGGAGGGGAGGGCAAGGGCCTCCCTGGAGAGAGCGGCCGGACCCACCGTCCGCTTCCTGGGGAGAGTTTCGGGGGATGAGCTCGCCCGGCTCTATTCCCGCTGCAGGGCGCTCATTTTCCCCGGCCGCGAGGATTTCGGGATAGCGCCTCTGGAAGCCCAGGCCTCCGGGAGGCCAGTCATCGCCTACGCTGCAGGCGGAGCCCTGGAAACGGTCATGGAGGGGAAGACAGGCCTCTTCTTCCGGGAGCAGACCCCCGAGGCCCTGGCCGAAGCCATCCTGGAGTTTGAAAGGAGAGCATCGGAATTTGACCCCGTGGCAATAAGGGAAAACGCCAGGCGGTTTGACGTCCAGAACTTCAGGGAGAAAATGCGGCTTTTCGTGCAGTTCGCCTTAGATTATGTAAAAGGAGGCGCCCATGTCTGAGAGGAAATTCCTGCGATTTCCCGAAGGTTTCATCTGGGGGGCAGCCACCTCGGCCTACCAGATTGAGGGGGCCTGGAACGAGGACGGCAAAGGGCCTTCCATCTGGGACACCTTCTGCCGCATCCCCGGAAAGATCCGCAACGGAGATACAGGCGATGTGGCTGCCGATCACTACCACCGCTGGGAAGAGGATGTGAACATCATGGCCGAGCTGGGCCTCAAGGCCTACCGCTTCTCCATCTCCTGGCCCCGCATATTCCCCGAAGGGGTTGGGGAAGTGAACCGGAAGGGGCTTGATTTCTACAGCCGCCTGGTGGACAAACTCCTGGCCCACGGGATCGAGCCCTTCGTGACCCTTTACCACTGGGATCTACCCCAGGCCCTGCAGGATAGGGGCGGATGGCCCAGCCGCGACACCGCCTACGCTTTCGCTCACTACGCCGAAACGGTGGCCGGCGAACTCGGCGACAGGGTTTCGTTCTGGATCACCCACAACGAACCCTTCGTAGCCGCTCTCATCGGCCACTTCACCGGGGAGCATGCTCCCGGGATCCAGGACCCATCCGCCGCTTTCAGTGCTGCCCACCACCTGCTCCTCTCCCATGGCCTCGCGGCCCAGGCCATAAGAGCCGCTGCCTCCCGCAAGCCCGAAGTCGGAATAGTCCTCAACCTGCATCCCGTGCACCCCGCTTCCCCCTCGGAGGAGGACCAGTTAGCCGCCAGGCGCTTTGACGGCATAATCAATCGCATGTTCCTGGACCCCATCTTCCGCGGAAAGTATCCGGAGGATATAGTGGAACTCCTGGGCTTCCTGCTCCCCGAAATACGGCCGGGGGACATGGAGACCATCTCGGTCCCCATTGATTTCATCGGCATAAACTACTACACCCGATCTGTGGCGCGCTTTGACCCCGAATTCCCCCTGATCCAGGCGTCCCAGATCCACCCCGAAGGGAACGAATATTCCCAGATGTGGGAGATCTACCCGCCCGGGATCTACGAAATCGTCACCAGGGTCTGGAAGGAATACAATCCGAACTCAATTTTCCTGACCGAGAACGGCGTCCCTGTGCCCGATGGCGTGGATTTTGACGGCAGGGTGAGGGACGAAAGGCGCATCCGCTACCTCAAGAATCACCTCATCCACCTCCACAGGGCCATAAGCGAGGGGGCGCCCGTAAGGGGTTACTTCGTCTGGTCCCTCCTGGATAACTTTGAATGGGCCTACGGATACAGCATGAGGTTCGGCCTGGTCTACGTTGATTACCCCACTCAGAAGCGCATCATCAAGGATAGCGGGCGCTGGTATGCTCAGGTCATAAGGGAGAATGGCCTTGCCCTGGATTAAGAGAGCCATACTGCTTCTGGTCCCCATCCTGGCCCTCTCCTCGCTCCTGGTCCACCCCGCTCTGGCTCAGGGTCCCATCACGATATACTACGCCGGGCCTGAGGGGAGGGTTCGCACTGCCCTGGTGCTCGCCCGCCTCTTTGAATTCACCCCGGACCCATCCAGGGCGGAAGTCCTCTTCCTGAACGGCGCAATACCCGACCCGGACGCCATCGCCAGGAGGCTTGAGGAAGAGGGCACAGGCCTCATCCTGATCCTGGGTCCGGACGTTACCCCCGAAAGCCTCAGGTCCCTGACGGGGAGGGATGTCAAGCTCCTTCGCCGCGATAACCCCGTGAGCCTCCATGTCCCTGCGGGGGCTGATGATCCCCTGGTGAGGGAGATCATCTGGGCGAGCGCGCCTCAGGTGAGGGAGCGCTTTGAGGTTGAGGGTTTGCCCTTAGAGCCGCTGGTTGTAAGCTTTGAGGACGGAAGCCTGATCCTGGGCAGGACGACCCTGGGGAAAGCAACGGCCTACGTTTTCTGCGTTTTCCTGGACAGCTTCAACCCCCAGTTTCAGGACTGGGCTTACTTCAATTACTTCATCTACCACCTGGCGGTTAAAGCCGCAGGCCGTTCGCCCCTTCCCTTCGCCGACTACCCGGCTTCCCCAGTCCCTCACGCCCGGGAGCGGACGATAATCCTGGCCCTCATGGCCGTGATGCTGGTGACGGCCGGGGTCATCTTCTGGCTTGTCAGGCGCTACAGCCTCTCCCACCCCGAACTCCTGGATGAACTTTTGACCAGCCCCGAGGCCTACAGGGCCAGAGAGGTCGGAACCCCGTGGGAGGAAATCGGCTTCCACAGGCCTCTCGGCGGTTTCCTGGTGGCCCTGATGATGGGCCTCCTCCTGTTCATCCCCTTCATCCTCTACCAGAACTTCGTCCTGCCGGTCTTCATCCTCCCATCGGCTCAGGCTCTCGGGATATGGGGCAGGGTCACCCAGTTCTTCAATGTGCTCTGGCTCCTCTTCGACCTCGGAACAAGCACGGCCTTCATAAAATTCTTCTCCCAGCACAGGGTCCACAACCCCCGCCTGGCAATTCAGTATGGGCAGGTTTTCGTCTGGTGGCAGGCCCTTTCGGGCGCCTTTCAGGTGGCCATGGTGACGGTCATCGCCAGCACCCTCGTTCCTCGCTCCCCTTATGCCCTCTACGCCTGGAGCATAATCATCCACACCCTGATCCAGATCCCGGGTTTCTACCAGGTCATGCGCCACGCTTTCATGGGGTGGCAGCGCTTTGACTACGCCCAATACCTTGACATAGCCCTCAGCCTCGTCTTCCCCATGGTGACGCAGCCGGTCCTGGTGAGCGTAATGATGGCCTGGGGCAGGGCGAACCCCGTTTTCGGCGGCCCGATGGGCGGAGTTCTGGGCCTGGGCCTTGCCGCCTATGTTTCCGAACTCCTCACCTTCCTGCTGGGCCTCTGGCTATACAGGAGGCTTGGCTACAACGCCCGCATCCTCTTCCTCGCCCACTTTGACCTGTCCGTGGTCAAAGAGGCCTTCCGCTTCGGGGTATTTGAGATGCTGGGATCAATAGCCTGGGCCCTCGGCCAGGCGCTGGAGATCCTCATAACCCAGATCCGCCTGGTGAACTATGCCGAAGTCTGGGGGAACTGGGTCATAGCTCAGAACTTCATCTTCGCCTACTCGGTCCTCCATACGCTCTACAGCAACCTGATGTCCTCCATATCCGAAGCCATCTCCAACGGACGCCGGATCCTCAGCCAGTATTACTCGGTGATGGCCTACAAGTGGGGAGGATTCATAAGCGCCTTCGTGGGGGCAGTCCTCCTGGCCGTCGCTGACCGCTTCATCCTGGGAGCTACCGGGCCCGAATTCACGAGGGCTGCCGTCTACGTGGTCCCCCTCATCTTCTGGGGAGCGATCCAGTATCCTTCCTGGGTTGGCGATTACGTGCAGTTAGCCTCCAACCGCCCTTACCTGAAGTTCATCCTGGTGGGGGGTGAGCAATTCATCCGCATAGTCCTGGCCTTCCTGCTCATGGCCCGCTTCCAGATCTACGCCCTGATCATGGCCTACTTCGTGGCCCTTCTGACCAAGGACATCGTGGCCTATTTCGTCAACCATCGCCTCTGCTACCCGCAGCGCTTCTACTTCTGGCAATCCCTGGGTGCTCCGATCCTGGCCGGAGCCGCTCACTACTTCCTCCTCCGCTGGGTCACCGGCTTCATATGGCGGGGCGATCCTGTGACCAGCGTCCTCATATTCCTGGTGGGGATCCTCTTCTCCTACCCGGTCTTTGCCTTCTTCTACGGCCTTTTCGGTGGCTGGGACACCAGGACCCTGGAAGAGCTGATGCTTGCGGCGGAGATAACCGGCATCATGAAGCCCTTCGCCAGGCTTTTCTGGGCTTCGTCGGCCTTCGGCGCCCGGATAAGTCCCCTCCACAACCTCTTCCCCATCACCATCCACGAGGAAGCCCTCGCCGAAGCCCGCAGCCTCAGCCTTGAGAGGGTAAAGCTTTATGCTGACTGAAGCCAACGATTTGGGATTCCTGCTCTTTGCTTTCCGGCGGGCTTGGGGCTATAATTTTGCCCGAAATCCTGGGAGGGACAGGCTCATGAACACTTTCAACCGCATTGTGGTGGTTGTCCTGTTGCTGGTGAGCATTGTGCTCCTGCCCGCTTTCTCCCTGTTCCCCAGGGAAATCCTCGCGAGCTACATCAATGCTCTCATGGGGCTGGGGCAGACACTGGACAGCCTGAACCCCACCATCCGGCTTGGTGCCGGAATAGCCCTGGCGCTGTTGAGCTTCCTCCTCTGCCTGCTTCTCCTGATCCTTGAACTCCGCCCCTCAAGGCCGGGGGTGGTCAGGGTCAGCAAAGCCGACAGAGGCGAGATCCTCCTCGAGCTCGGCTCCATCGCCGGCCGAATCCAGCAGGCAGTAGCCGGGATCTCCAGCGTGGTGGACGTGAGGCCTTCGGTGAGGAAAAAGGGGCAGGGAGTGGCCATTGACCTAAATGTCGTGACAACGCCCGAGGTCAATGTGCCCGAGAAAAGCTCCGAAATAATTGAGGCTGTCAAAAGGTTGGTGGAAGGGGAGATCGGGGTGAAACTGAGCCACCTTCAGGTCAGGATAAAGCACGTGAAAGCCCCCGTTACCGTCAGGAGGTAATCCGCCCTTTCAGGAAAATAACCCCGGTCTCACACCTTATTTCCTCAACGTATACCTTGAGCTTCGCCTCCGTCAGGGTCTCGGAAAGGATCCGGGACAGGGTCCTCAGTGCCATGGGGGGCAACGGCCTCCGGTTGATCAGCACCTTCGTTATCTGGACCTTAACCGCCCCTTCCTCGGCGTAGGGCGTGAATTCCACCACCAGGTCCAGAGGCCTCGGGGCCAGATCCACGAGGGTAGCGGCGATGATGACTTTACCCCTTTCTATCCATATCCTGGGCTCCCGGAGGGGGTTTTCCTTGAACCTTTCCTCCAGGCTGAAGACGAGCAGAGAAGTGAGTTCCGATTCGGTGAGGGAGAGGGTGAAGGACTCCTGCTGCTGTGCCTGGTAGATCTTCTCCCAGGCCTGATCGGCAAGGGCTCTTGAAACTTCCAGGGGGCGGGAAGGAAGCTCCTGTGCCGGGCGGCCTCCGACGCAGCCCGAAAGAAGGGCCAGGATGATCGCTCCGAGGATAAGGATAAGCAGGCTTTTGCGCATCGCTTTAAACCTCCAGCAGGTGTTCAGTCAACTGCCGTCGGCTTTAGCTGACGGCTTGCCGTAGCGGGATAAAC
>DAOUCW010000221.1:0-4542 GCA_034431695.1 Anaerolineae bacterium
GTGCAGGGGGGCAAAGCCCCCATGCCAGGGGGTGTGGGGGATGTGCCCCCAAAGGCAAACGAGGGCGAGAAAAAGTTTCTCCACCCCATTTCCCGGCGTCCGGACAGTCTGGAAAGGCCCCCTACTTCGGCATGTCCTTGAGCATAACATAGGCCGGACGGAGGCACAGTTCGGGATAGCACGGATCCAGTATGGCCCACCAGTATTCTTCCCTCTCGGGGGTCCAGGTAACATCGGGGATATATATGGTGACCATCAGGCCTATCCACGGGGCCCAGTTTTCCCGGGCATACCGATATGCCCGAACAAGATACTCCCCTTTCGTGCCCTCGTCCACCGAATGCCAGTGGTAGGGAGAATCGGGCCGAGGGTCGCTCGTCCAGCCCATCTCCAGAACCACTATCTGCTTATCTTCATCGCCGTATTTGACCATGATGCGACGCAGGTCCTCCACGTGGCGGAAACAGAAGAAGCGCTTCCCGCCATACTCCGGCCTTTTCTCCACCTCATCGGGACTCATCTCGGGCGGGGCTTTGTAGCCCGGGGCGTTCACCCCGAGGGCGTCAAAGTAGCCGTCGCTGGAGTGGTTTTCCATGGCCTGATACATCATCTCCAGGTAGAGTTCATCGGGAAGAGCCCTCGGAGGCATATCGCCTGTCGGGGTGAGCCCGGCCGAAACCACGAGAGCGTTCGGGTCGGCTTCCTTTATGCGCCTGTAGGCGATGCGAAGGAGCCGGACGTATTCGGCCGGATCAGGGGGACGGCCTCCCCACTCCCCTCCCCCATCGGGGCGGTTTAGGTTGGGTTCGTTCCATATTTGATAAGCATGGATGCGCCCACGGTAGCGGCTGGCGAGGGCATAGAGGAAATCGCCGAAGTCCTCGTAGTTGTCCGGGGGGCCATTGGCCGGGTAACCTCCTCCAGCCCAGGCCGGCTGCCTGTCAACCCTGACCAGGAGCTTGAGGCCATACTTCTCAACCTGCTCCACAATCCTGTCCGTTCGTGTCCAGTCAAAGTGCCCCTTGGCCGCCCCCTCTATATCCCTCCAGGCGAAGCTCTGCTTCACCCACTGGAACCCAGCCTGCTTTACGAGCTGGAGGTCCCGGTCGGCCACCTCGGGACGCCACCAGAGGAAAGCGTGCATTCCATATTCAGGGGACTGCATCCGCCACGGAGGGGAAGGGTAAACGGTATTGGTCCCCCTGGGCATCCTGCTGTAGCAGAAGGTCGCAAGCAGGAGGGAAAGGAGGATAATGCTCAAGAAGAGGTGAAAGCCCTGGGGGCGACGGTCAGGTGCCGCCGCCCCCGTTTTATCATTTCTGCATGTTTTTGAGGGCATAGTATACCGGCCGAGGCTGCCAGTTATGGTCCACTATGCTCCAGGCAGCTTTCTCGTCCTGCGGGCCCGCTACTGGGGCAAAGTTCAGGTTCCACAGGAACATAACCCCGACCCACCCCCAGCTCCGGGCTATCTGGAAAGCTCTGACCGTCCATTCGGCCTGTTCCTGGGCGGTGTTATCGGCGGCGTATTCGTAGTTGGGGGCTGGCGGCACGCCAAGGCCGTCCACAGAAGCCCATCCCCACTCGGTGGCCCAGATCTTCTTGGCACCATCGCCATACTTGAGCATGACATTGCGGTATCCTTCCATGGTCCCGCGGAAGCACCAGGAGTGGTGCCTGTTGTCAAAGGGGCCACGGAACTTGGCCGTGGGATCGGTGACGGTGCGCCAGTCAGCATCGGGAGGGCAGTTGTATCCGCTGGGGTGAGCGCCGATGGCATCGGAGTAGTTCTTGAGGCCGTGGGCATACATCGCATCAAGATAATTTATGTCATCAACTGCCCTCCACTGCCCCCCTATGGTCACGTCGCCGGCCGGGGTAAGAGCACCGCTCACCACGATCATCTGGGGGCACACCGACTTGATGGCCCGATATGCAGCAGCCAGCAGCTGCACGTAACGGGCCGGGTCCGGAGGTTCGTTGCCCCACTCGTAGTTTATGTTCTGTTCGTTCCAGACTTCAATGGCCTTCAGGCTGGAGCCGCAGTAACGGGCAGCAACGGCCTTAACGAAGTTGGCGTAGGTGTTGGGGTCGGCAGGGGGCCCTTCCACGCTGAAGTCAGTGTTGGGCGGGCGAGCCCACTTGGGCGCTTTCACGATGCTGAAGAGCACGTTGATGCCGTATTGCTGAGCTGTGTTGACAATCCAGTCCATCTCGCCCCAGTCTATCTGGCCAGGGGCAGGCTCAAAAACCTTCCACTCAATCTGGACTTTGAGCCAGTTGAAGCCGATGTCCTTGATGGCCTGGAACACCCGCAGGTCGTGATTGTGGACCAGGTGAGCCTGGATGCCGTATCCGAAGCCTGTGCTTTTAACCGAAGGAGGAGGAGCCGAGGGCTGCGACGGGGTAGTCGGTGTTGTGGTCTGACCGGAAGGCTTCGGGGTTGGAGTGGGTTTTGGAGTTGGCGTGGGAGTGGGGGCCGGGGTAGGAGTTGGCTCGGCTACTTTGAGGGCGAGCTTGTGGGTTATGTTCTGGGTCCGACCGCCGTCGGCGGAGATGCTGGCTTCAATGGTGTATTCGCCGGGAAGGTTGGGGACCTGCCACTTGTAGAGGGCGCCCTGGAGCGGTGTCGTTCCCTGGGCATGGACGACACCATTGGCATCCTGAACTTTCCAGGTTACCGCAAAGTTGCTTTCCACGCTCTGGACCGCATACTCGTGGAAGCCACGGAGCACGCTCCAGACCATGTGGTCGTTTTCTTCCTCCAGGAGGTTCTGGAGGGCTATGCCCCTGAGGTTGAAGCGGGAGGCAAGCTGAAGTTTGCGAGCCAGGCTGGAAGCGTCCTCAATCCAGACTGTATGCTCCTTTCCGGAAGGATCTATATAGCTGAACCAGTCGTGGCCGGTATTCGGGTCGCGCTGGAGTCCTGCTACCTGAGCCAGTCCTTCCAGGGTGAAAGTCACCTCTTCGCCGGGGGCTGCTACTTCTTTATCGGCCCTTATGGAGGCAGCGAGCGTCTCCAGAACTTCCCTGTAAGGCTTCAGAATGAGGGTGTTGCCGACCTTTTCCACGCTCCTCATGGATACCACAAGCTGAATCTTGTAGCGGTCCACCTGGCCGGTCGCCCAGGTCAGGAGCTGGTCCATCTGGCCGCCGGGCGCATAAGCCCTGGGGTCGGGTATAGCCGGGATCTTGAAGAGGTCCACGGCCTGACCCAGGGCATACCAGTCGTAAATCCCGGTCTCCCAGCGGTCCTCAGCTATCTGGGTCGGAGGGTCAACCCGGATGGAGAGGATTTTGTTTTCCCTGTGGAGGGCATCGGCTAACTTCCGGATGAAGTTGACGAAATCGGCCCTGAGATCGGGGCTGAACTCGCGGTAGTAGATGTCAATGCCGGAGTAGTGGTTCTGAACCACGAATTTGAGGATTTCCCTGATGTGCTTATCCTGGAGGGCTGTATCCACCAGGAGGTTGTCAATGTAATCGCTCCGGACAATACCGTCGGGGCCCCAGTTGGTGATGGTGGGGATTATGAAGAGGGAAGCGGAGCGTTCCTCAGGGGTCAGTTCTCGCATCCTGCCTCCGATGGTTCCATCCCCTTCCAGGTAGAGGCCCTGGGGGTTGACTTCCACCAGGGATTCTTTCGCTTCGGATGTGAGGGAGCCGCCGTGCGGCAGATCGGCTGAGATAAGCGGAGGGGTTAGTTTCGTCTGCATTACGGCGAAGGCCTGGGGGACGAAATCTATGCGCGCTTCCAGGATCTCGTCTTCAGGGATGAGCTGATGGGGAAGCCACCGCCACGCGGAGCCGTCCCAGTAGTAAAGGTCAAGGGTCTCATGGGGTTCGGCATCGTTGGGGATAGGAACGGTCAGGATCACGGAGGTCGGCATTGTGCCCCTGAAATTCACTTTGTAGAGGGGGCTTTTCATCTCAAGGTATTGTGGGATGCTTTCGGCTGCTTTCCCTATCCCGCCAGCTCCCCTCAGGAAATCAATGCGCGGGATGCTGGAGAGGCGTATTCGCAGGGGGGCTTCCATCCCTTCTGGCAGGATAGTGATCTGAGTGCCGTCAGGGTCCAGAACCGAACCGCCTGTTTCATCGTCAATGGTGGTGTAGCCTGCTTCCAGGACCCTTTCCCGCAGGGAAATGGGGGGAAGCCAGAGGGCAGCAAAGAGCAGGGCCGGTATCACCACCAGGTTTATGATCCACTTCCCCCATTTCCCCTCAAAGATTTGGGTTAAGAGGTCCAGAAAGCTCCCATTACTCATGAGCAGTCACCTCCCGCAAAAATGAACAAGCCTGGGAAGCAAGAACAATGCTTCCAGGCTTCATTATTTTAAAGCTTCCGAATTCCTCCCCCCTCATGGTCAGGCCCATTTTAGCATAAAGGCAGGGAATCGCCAAACTGGGCTTTTCCATTCCGGGCCTTCGGGCCAGCAGGAGCGAGGTGCACTTTCCGGCGCTTTGTTGCTCCAGAGCCGGACGGGATTCTTACGCCCAGGCGCCGTGAAGAAGCTTTACGGTTTTCCCGAACAAAAAAGC
>DAOUCW010000222.1:0-3264 GCA_034431695.1 Anaerolineae bacterium
GCTTACCCCCGCCCCTGGGCCAAAGTGCCTCTCTTCCGTTGAAGGTCTGGTCAAGGATGCCGAAACAGATGCGCCCCTTCAGGGAATTGTGGTAGAATTAAAGGGGGATGGATGGAAAACCCAGACAGCCACCGGTGCTGATGGCCTTTTCCGGTTCTACGGTCTCTGTTACGGGGTCGGGGAGATCTCCCTGGTCGGCGCGACGATAGTGGAGGGGGAAACGAAGGTTTTCCTGGACGGCGAGAGCACAGTCAGGGTAGTTCTGAGGGCAAAGAGTGCACAGCCAGTTCAGACGCCAACCCCGACGAAGGCACAGAGGTTGCCTAAGACCGGCAATCCATGGTGGGTAGTGGCGGCCGGGCTTGCCCTGGGCATTATGGTTATTGCTATTAACAGGCTGCGTCATCTCACCAGGAGGTCAGACTGATGAGGGGAAGACTCCTGCTCGTAGTGGGCATAATACTGGCTCTGGCTTCAGGTTGCCTGGTCTTTTTCCTCACGACAAGGCAGGCCCAGAAGCCAGGCCAGCTTCCCATACCAACGCGCAAAGTCGTGGTGGCCGTTCAGGATCTGCCTGCGGGGACCCCCATCGTTCCCGATGCTATCACCCTGATGGAAAAACCCGTGAACGAGGTCCCGGCTGATGCCCTCTCCTCCCTGGAAAGGACCAGGGGAAAACTCGCAGCGGTGGACATCTACCGGGGCGACATAATAACTGAAGGGATGCTCACCACAAAGGAGAAAATCCTCGCGGAAAAGCCCATCACCATGATCCCGCCCGGGAAAGTGGCCTTCACCATAAGAGTTGACGAACTTTCCTCCGTGGCTTACTCCATCCAGCCAGGAGACTACGTGGACGTCCTGGTGGGGATTGACTTTGTAGATGTTGAAAGGGAAAGCCAGTGCGAGAAACCCTGTCCCGAGGGCTTCACCGGAGGCCAGATCCCGAGGCACGTCACTCAGCTGACCATCCAGAACGTTCAGGTCCTGAACGTGGGGTTGAGGACCCTGCCCCCTCCCACAGAGGTTGTGACTCCAACCGAAACCCAGACTCAGACCGTTTCTTACGATTACATAACCCTTATCCTGCCCCAGCAGGATGCTCTGGTCCTGAAGTATCTGAGGGAGATAGGGGCCATTGTGGATCTTGCCCTCCGCAACCCCGAGGACCAGGCCCTGGTCTCAACCGAGGCCGTTACACTGGAATACATCCTCCGCCGCTTCAATATCCCTGTCCCTCCCAAACTGGATTACACCTATAAATACAGGGCCGCGGAGCTGATGCGATGAGCATAAGGATCCTCATAATTGACGACATACCTCAAACCCGGGAGAACCTCCGGAAGCTCCTCTCCCTGGAGCCGGATATGGAAATCGTGGGGATGGCCGCCACCGGCGAGGAGGGGGTGGAGCTGACCCGGAAGCTCCGGCCTGATATAGTTCTCATGGACATAAACCTGCCGGGAATGGATGGCATAACCGCCACCGGGATAATCTCCCGCGAGGTCCCCGAAACTCAGGTGATAATGATCTCGGTCCAGGGCGAACCCGCCTACATGCGCCGGGCGATGCTGGCTGGAGCAAGGGAATTCCTGATAAAGCCCTTCTCCAGCGACGAGCTCATTTCGGCTATAAGGAGGGTCTACGAGCTCGGCAAAGCTCGTCCGGTGGTGGCCCCGGCGAAGCCTGCGGCTCCTGAAAAGGAACCGGAGAAATTGGGCAAAGTGATCTCGGCCTTCAGCCCCAAGGGAGGGGTGGGGACCAGCGCCATAGCAGCCAATCTGGCGATCGCTCTGAGCTCCGGCTCCCGCGTGGCCCTTGTGGACCTCAGCCTCCAGTTCGGCGGGCAGGATGTCATATTCAACCTTCAGCCCCGCCGCCACATCGCGGACCTCGCTTCCGAAAACTTAACCCTGGATGAGGAGACGGTGACCGGGGCGATGCTCGCTCATCCATCCGGTGTTAAAATACTGCTTGCCCCCCCTCGCCCCGAGATGGCCGATTACATAACCCCTGACCTGATCAAGGGGATCCTCTCCACCCTCAGGAAGTCCTTCGATTACATCATCGTGGACTGCCCGAGCTTCCTGGACGATAAAACCATAACAGCCCTGGAGGCAAGCGATTTCATCCTGCTGGTGACTACTCCTGAGCTGACTGCCATAAAGGGGGTGAAGCAGTTCTTCCACGTCTTAGAAGTGCTCGGATATCCAACCGGCAACGTCATTCTGGTGCTGAACAAGGATGACAGGCGCAGCGGAATAAGTGCTAAGGACATTCAGGCCAGCCTGAAGCATCCCATTGAGGTGGTGATCCCCAACGACGAAGGCAGAGTCCTTTTCTCGGTGAACCGGGGGATCCCCCTTTACTCTATGGAGAGGGGCTCAGCCTTCTCCGATGGAATCTCCAAACTGGCCAGCAAGATCCAGCAGAAAGGAGGAGGACATGTCGCTTCTTAAGCGGATTGAGAAGATAGAACAAGAGAAACCGGTGGAGACACGCAAGCTCGTCAGGCCGTCCGTTGAAGTTGATAAGTTTTCCCACATCTTCCAGAAAGTGCAGGAGAAGCTCGTTTCGGAGATAGACCTCACAAAAGCTGAGATAAACGAGGCAGAAATCCGCAGGAAGGTGGACCAGATCCTGAACGATGTCCTGACCGAGGAGCACATCTTCCTCAGCCGTGCTGAGCGGGACCGCCTGTTCAACCAGCTCATGGATGAAATCCTGGGTTACGGACCCATCCAGCCGCTGCTCAATGACGACACCATAAACGAGATCATGGTCAATGGCCCCTACAAGGTTTACATTGAGAGGAACGGCAAGATAGAGAAGACCAACATAACCTTCAGGGACAGCGAACACCTCATGCGGATAATTGACCGGATCCTGGCACCCCTGGGGCGGAGGGTAGACGAAAGCACCCCCTTCATGGATGCCCGTCTGCCCGATGGTTCCCGCGTCAACGTCATAATCCCTCCCCTCTCCCTGATAGGACCTGTCCTGACCATCCGGAAGTTCGCCAAAAACCCGTTCACTGTGGAAAAGCTCATTGAGCTGGGAACCATAACCCCCGAAGCGATTGAATTCCTGAAGGCCTGCGTCATCGCCCGGCTCAACATCGTTATATCGGGAGGGACCGGCTCCGGTAAGACCACTTTCCTCAACGTGCTCTCGGGTTTCATCCCCAACGACGAGCGCATCATAACCATAGAGAACGCCGCCGAGCTTCAGCTCCGCCAGGAGCACGTGGTGACCCTGGAGACC
>DAOUCW010000223.1:0-4506 GCA_034431695.1 Anaerolineae bacterium
CTGAGGGGGGTGAGGCAGATGCCTCAGCGCCTGGCCGAAGCAGCCAGGCTCGGGTTCAAGAAATGCCTTGTCCCCGCCGGTTCGCTGAAAGGAGGCCAGAAAACCTTTGACGGGATGGAGATCGTGCCGGTCCGCTCCCTGGAAGAAGCCCTTGATGTAGCCCTTGTGCGGTGATGTTCCCATGCTCCCGCTGGCCCATATCGGCTTGAGCCTGGCGACATTCGGCTTGTTGCGGAAGAAAGGCCTTTTCCGGAAGATTGATTACAGGAAAGTGGCGCTCTCCTCCATCCTGCCCGACCTCATTGACAAACCCATGGCCGTTTTCGTATTCCCTGAGTCCAGATCCGCCCTCCTCTTCTCCCACACCCTGATCCTTCACCTGGCCGTGTGGCTCTGGACGGCTCTGAAGGGGTGGCGCAATCTCCCCTACGCCCTGGCTTTCACCGGCCACCTGCTCCTGGACAGGATCTGGGAGTTCCCCCAGACCTTCTTCTTCCCCTTCAGGGGGTGGAGCTTCCACCGCTGGCGCGATGTGGGCTCTCCGGGGGCTTTCGGGAAAGCTTACTTTGAGGTGACGCTGGAGCACCCCGAGCTCGTGGTGGGGGAAATCGCTGGCCTTATCGCCCTGCTCTGGTTCTTCAGGGAGAGATTGAGGGGCAAAGTATGAGGGTGATTGCGGGGGAGGCGGGAGGGATAAAGTTGCTCTCAGTCCCCGGAAGGAAAACCCGACCCATAACCGACAGGGTGAAGGCTGCGCTGTTTGACATACTGGGGAAAAAGGTGGAAGGGGCTCTTTTTCTGGACCTTTTTGCCGGAACCGGGAGCGTGGGCATAGAAGCCCTGAGCAGAGGGGCTTCCGTGGCTACCTTCGTGGAGAAGGACCCGGCCGTAATCCGGATATTGCAGGAGAACCTGCGCCGCACCGGCCTTGAATCCCGGGCGGAGATCGTGCAGGGGGATGTCTTCAAGTTCTTGGAGAGGGGGACGGGGAAGCTTTACGACATAATCTACCTTGCCCCGCCCCAGTATCTGGGCCTCTGGGCTAAGACTCTGCTCCTGCTGGACAGGACTCTGCCTCTGAAGCCCGGTGGCCTGGTGGTGGCGCAGATTTTCCCCAAGGAATACCAGGATCTGCCCCTTGAAAAACTCAAGATCGGGGAAAAGCGCCGCTACGGGAGCACTCTTCTGTGCTTTTACAGCTTTTGAGGAGGTGGTGAGGCATGGAGATGGCTCGCCTCAAAGCCAGGGTGCACGGGATAGTGCAGGGGGTGAATTTCCGCTATTACACCCGCCTCAAAGCCCAGGAACTGGGGCTGAAAGGGTGGGCGCGGAACAACCCCGATGGGACTGTGGAGGTGGATGCGGAAGGGGAGAAGGAAGCTCTGAGCAAGCTCCTGGAATTCCTGCACCGGGGGCCGCCGAGCGCCGTGGTCACGAAGGTGGAGGCGGAGTGGTTGCCATTCCAGGGCCTGTATGATAGCTTCAAGGTGCGCTTCTGATGAGGCAGAACATAGAACGCATCGCCTGGTTCATCCTCATCACCTCCTTCATCATCTTCTGCCTTCTGGCGGTGGGGATCCCCCTCTCCATCCGCTGGTATGTGATCAATGCCACCGTCGCCCACAGCGCCTCGGTCACAGTGATAGGGAGCGCCGTCTTCGTCAGAGAATCGCCCTACGCCGAGCCGCTCGGGGTGGCCGAGAGCCGGTCCATAAGGGAGGGCAGTTCGGTGGAAACCCCCGATGAATCCTCCAGGGCAATCGTGACTTTCTTCGACGGGAGCATTGCGGTGGTCTACGGGAAGGCCCTGGTGGAAGTGACGAAGATGCGCTCCCCCCGGTTTTCGCTCAGCCCGAAGCCTTCCCAGATCTCCCTCAAAATTGACAGGGGCAGGGTGCGCCTGGTGGTGGCTGCCCACCAGGAGAGGCCCCTGGTCTTCCAGGTGGTGACACCTCAAACCTTCGCGTCGTTCAAAGAGGGGAGTTATTCGGTTGAGGTGAGCGAGAAGAGCACGGAGATAGCGGTGCGGGACGGCAAAGCCCTGGTGGGGCCTGAGGAAGAGCTCGTAACCCTCTTCAAGGGACAGCGCACCATAGTGGAGGAGGGGAAAGCCCCCGTTCCTCCTCTCCCGGCCGCCCACAACCTGGTGAAAAACGGCGATTTCAGGGAACCCCTCTTCCCTTACTGGCAGGTGGTCCTCTACAAGAACGACCCCACCATCCAGGATGGGGAGGTGAGCATCGTGGAGGAGCGGGGCCGCATGGTCCTCCGCCTCCGCCGTCGTGGGGAGGACGGCATCCACACCGAGACGGGCGTCCTCCAGATGATAGAGAAGGATGTGCGCGATTACGATTACCTGAACCTGCGCTTTGACGTCAAAGTTGTCTACCAGAGCCTTCCGGGCGGTGGTTACCTCAGCTCCGAGTTCCCGCTCATGGTGCGGATAAACTACAGAGATGTCTACGGCTTTGACCGCTTCTGGGTGCACGGGTTCTACATTGTGGAGCCCGACCCCGCCCTCAAGTGGCCGATCCTGAACGGGGAGAAGATCCCGGCAGGCGTCTGGTTCCCATACGAGACGGGCAACCTGATGGAGGTCCTGAAGGATACCCGCCCCGCTTATATAACTTCCATCCAGATTTACGCTTCCGGCTGGAATTACGAGAGCTACGTGGCGGAGGTTGGCCTCATAGGTCAGTGAGGACCTGAGCCCCTCCGGATGGGCTGAGTTCGTAGATTGCGGGGGCGAGGCCGAAGCGTTTCCGGTAAGCCTCTGTGAGCTTTTCCTTCAGCGCAGGCACCGAGGCCTTCTCCGCCAGGGTCACCGTGCACCCCCCGAAGCCTGCTCCGGTCAGCCTGGAGCCGTAAACCCCATCGCAGGCCAGTGCGGTTTCCACCAGGAAATCCAGCTCGGGTGAACTCACTTCGTAGAGATCCCTCAGGCTCCTGTGGGAAAGCTCCATCAGTCGCCCGAAGCCTGCCAGGTCTCCCCTCTCCAGCGCTTCCACGGCCCTGAGCACCCGGGCATTTTCCTCCACAACGTGCTTCGCCCGGCTCCTGAGGGGTTCAGGGAGGATCGCTTCCCAATCGGGCATTTCGCCGGGGTTCAAATCGCGCAGGAAGCGGACACCGAGCAGGGCTGCTGCCTCCTCGCACTGTTTCCGCCTGAGGTTGTATTCGGAGCTGGCCAGCTCCCTCCTCACCCGGCTGTCGGCCACGACTATTGAGATGTGGTCCGGGAGGGGGATGTGGCGGTAATCCAGGGTGAGGCAATCCAGGAAGAGGGCATGGCCTTCCCTGGCCAGCAGGGAGGTCCACTGATCCATGATCCCGCAGCGCATTCCCACGAATTCGTTCTCGGCCTGCTGGCAGAGCAGGGCGAGCTTTCTCCTGTCGGGTTCTATCCCTGTGAGGGCGAGGAAAGCCAGGGCCGTGGCCACTTCAACCGCTGCGGAGGAACTCATCCCCGCCCCTATCGGCACATCCCCGCCGATCACCGCCTTCATGCCCGGTATCTCAAACCCCTCCCTCCTGAGGACCCAGGCCACACCCCGGATGTAATTGCTCCAGAGCCTGGAGGGGTCGTAGGAGATTTCGTCCAGGGAGAAGGAGGCCTCTTCCCGGAAATTGGCGGCGTAGAGGAAAACCTCCTCCGTCCCGCTGGGGGAGGCAGCCACCCAGATGAAGCGATCAACGGCCACCGGCAGGACGAAGCCACCGTTGTAATCGGTGTGCTCCCCGATCAGGTTTACCCTGCCGGGTGCCCTGGCTACGATCTCCGGCTTCCTCCCCCACCTCTTCGTGAACTCCCTGATGACTTCATCCTGCCCCAGGAACACTTTCGCATCCCTCCGGGTGTCCGCGGTTTTCCTGCATTATACACTCGTCCCGGCCACCTGCAAAGGGGGGTCTCGTCCTGAACTTCTCCCACAGTCTGAGCCATTCTTCCACGCTGAGGGTTTCGGCGCGCCTTTCCGGGCTGATGCCTGCCTCGGCCAGGAGCTTTTCGGCTTCACCCTTCGGGAGGGAGAGGCCCTTCTGCAGGGCGTTGCGGAGGGTCTTGCGCTTCCCGCTGAAGCCTGCCCTCACCAGGCTGAAGAAACCGCTCTCTTCCTCCGGCGGTATTGGAGGCTCCGGGAAAGTTTCCAGCCTGATCACTGCCGAGTCCACTTCCGGTGGGGGGAAGAAGGCACCCGCCGGGAGGTATTCAACTAATTCAGCTCTGGCGTAGAGCCTCACGCTGACCGAGAGCAGGCTCATTTCCCCTGGCGGAGCCAGTATCCTCTGGGCAACTTCTTTCTGGACGGTCACCACGGCGAGGGATGGCCTCGGCCTGTTCTCCAGGAAGTGGCGCAGTATGGCCGAGGTTATGTAGTAGGGGAGATTGCCCGCAAGTTTGTATTCCATCCCGGCGCATCCTCCCCGCTCCAGAAGGGCTGCCGGGGGGAAGCTCAGGACATCGCCTTCCACCACCGTCACGTTGGGGAAGGGCGCGCAGACTTCCCT
>DAOUCW010000224.1:0-2875 GCA_034431695.1 Anaerolineae bacterium
CCTCCTGAAAGAGCAAATCGGGAGCGAGGAGCCACCCCCCGCAGACCACCAACGAGTGGGACCTTAACTGTGGCGAACCTTCGGCAAACGGGAGTGGGAAAATGGGGGGTGCAGGGGGTGAAACCCCCTGCCAGGGGGCATGGGGGATGTGCCCCCAACCCCCAAAAAAGGGGCGAGCAACGTCCCCTCGCCAGTTGCCAGCGAGTGGGACCCTGACCGGGGAGAACCCGGAGCAAACGAGGGTGGGGAAAAAAGGGAGTGCAATGGAAAAGTTTAAACTCGTTTCCCCCTTCAAACCAACAGGCGACCAGCCTCAAGCCATAGAAAAACTGGTGGAAGGTATCCGCAAAGGATACCGCTACCAGACCCTTCTCGGCGCCACCGGCACCGGCAAAACCTACGTCATCGCCAACGTCATAGAACAGGTCCAGAAACCCACCCTGGTGATTGCCCACAACAAAACCCTCGCCGCCCAGCTCTACGCCGAATTCAGAGAATTCTTCCCCCACAACGCCGTAGAATACTTCGTCAGCTACTACGACTACTACCAGCCCGAAGCCTACCTCCCGGAATACGACCTCTACATAGAGAAAGACGCCGACATAAACGAAGAAATAGACCGCCTGAGGCTGGCAGCCACCTCCGCCCTCTTCTCCCGCCGCGACGTCATCATCGTGGCCTCGGTATCCTGCATCTACGGCCTCGGAAGCCCCGAAGACTACGGCCAGGTCGTCCTCACCCTCAAAAGAGGCGAAACCCGCCGCCGCAACAAAATCCTCCGCCACCTGGTGGAAATCCAGTATGAACGGAACGACACCGTCCTGGAAAGGGGAAAGTTCAGGGTCCGGGGCGATACCGTGGAAGTCCAGCCCGCTTACCTCCAGACCGCTTACCGCATTGAATTCTGGGGCGACGAAATAGAGCGCATAACCGAGTTCGACCCCCTCACCGGCGAAATCCTGAGAGAACTGGAATCCATCGCCATTTATCCGGCCAAACACTTCATAACCCCCTACGAGAAACTGCAACTGGCCATAAGGGACATAGAGCAGGAACTGGAGGAAAGGCTGGCCGAACTCAGGGCCCAGGGCAAACTCCTTGAGGCCCAGCGCCTTGAACAGCGCACCCGATACGACCTTGAACTCCTCAAGACCACAGGATACTGCCCCGGCATTGAAAACTACTCCCGTCACCTATCCCGGCGCAAGCCCGGAGAACCCCCCTGGACCCTGCTGGACTACTTCCCCGACGACTTCCTGGTCATAATAGACGAATCCCACATGACCATACCCCAGCTCAGGGGAATGTATCACGGGGATTACACCCGCAAGAAGACCCTCGTGGACTACGGATTCCGCCTGCCCTCGGCCCTGGACAACCGTCCCCTCAAGTTTGAAGAATTTGAGCAAAGAGTCCGCCAGGTCATCTTCACCTCTGCCACCCCTGGCCCCTACGAACTGGAAAAGAGCGAGCAGATCGTGGAACAACTGATAAGGCCCACCGGCATAGTGGACCCCCAGATCTTCGTCCGGCCCACCAAGGGCCAGATGGATGACCTCATCTCGGAAATCCGCAAGCGAGTGGAAAAGGGACAGCGTGCCCTGGTCACAACCCTGACCAAGAGGATGGCCGAAGACCTGGCCGAATACCTGGCCGAGATGGGAATAAAAGTCCACTACCTCCACTCCGAAATAGACACCATTGAACGGGTGGAAATCCTCCGCAACCTCCGCCTGGGAGTATACGATGTGGTGGTGGGCATAAACCTGTTGAGGGAAGGCCTTGACCTGCCGGAAGTCTCCCTGGTAGCCATACTGGATGCCGACAAAGAAGGCTTCCTCCGCTCCGAAACAGCCCTCATCCAGACCATAGGCAGGGCTGCAAGGCACGTGGAAGGCACCGCCATAATGTATGCCGACACCATAACCGAATCCATGCGCAAAGCCATTGAGGAAACCGAGAGGCGCCGACGCATCCAGATGGAATACAACCTCCGCCACGGCATTGAACCCCGCAGCATAGTCAAAGAAGTGCGCGATCTCACCGACAGAGTGCGCAAAGTAGCGGAGCGGAAGGCCGAATACATCGTGCGGGGTGAGGAAATACCCAGAGACGAGCTCAGGCGCATGATAAAGGAACTGGAGAACCAGATGCACATTGCCGCAAAGAACCTGGAATTTGAAAAGGCAGCCATGCTCCGCGATGAAATCTTTGAGCTTCGCCGGCTCTTAGGGGAGAACGTCCCCGAGATAGAGAAAATCCTGGAGAAGAAAAGGCCCAGGACCGCCGAAGTGACGGCAACAGGACAGCTAAACCGCTAAAGGGAGGTGGATATGGACCTGAAACTTGCCCAGGAATACCGCGCGATCCTTGAAGGGGAACTCTCGGCCATTGACCCCGAAATAGACCGCCTCATCCGATTTGAGGAAGAAAAGCAAGCCCGCAAAATAATCCTTATACCCTCCGAGAGCATAGCCCCTGAACCCGTCCTCCGGGCCCTTGGCTCCGTCTTCAACAACATCTACGCCGAAGGCTACCCCCCTCTCCGGATGACCAGGGAAGAGATTGAACTCGTCATGGACTTCGCCCACCAGCTCACCCACTACCGGCGCTACGGCGACAGGCGCTTCTACAAAGGCGTTGAATACGTCCATTTCGTGGAGACCCTCGCCCAGCGCAGGGTAGCCCAGGCCTTCGCCAATGAAAAGGTGCCACCGGAGCGGATATTCGTGAACGTCCAGCCCCTCTCCGGCGCCGCCGCCAACATCGCCGTATACGACGCCCTCCTCAACCCCGGCGACACCATAATGGGGATGGACCTGTTCCAGGGAGGCCACCTCACCCACGGAAGCGAGTTCAACATCTCCGGCCGCCG
>DAOUCW010000225.1:0-20100 GCA_034431695.1 Anaerolineae bacterium
GGGTTGAGGATGGGGTGGGAATCGGAGCAGGCAGGAGGGAAGGGCGATAACGGGCGTAAGCGAACCAGGCCAGAGCTGCAATGATCGCTATCACCAGGAGGGGGAGCAGGAACCCCGCCAGGTTCCTCAGAGGCCAGGCAGAAGGCCTCTCCAGGGGGAATTCAGCCACAGGGCGGGCTGCCTCCTGCGCCGGAACCCCTCCCCTTTCCTCAGCATAGAGCCTGAGCATCTCTTCCGGGTCAAGGCCGAGGAAGGAGGAGTAATTGCGGATGAAGCCTCTGGCGAAGATGTCTCCCGGGAGCGAGTCGTAATCGCCTTCCTCCAGGGCTTCTATGAATTTGGGCTTTATGCGGGTTTCTTTCGCTACCTCTTCAATGGTGAGGCCAAGGGATTCGCGCTTTTCCCTCAGTTTCTGGCCGAGTTCGCTCATTTATCCCCCGAGGTCAGAAATCTATGGTCTTGCCCTCATAAGCGTAGCGGAAGAGCAGCTCGGTCTCCTTCTCCGACGGGATGCGGGTGCCGGTGTTGATGCAGGCATCCATGCTGGCGTTTTCCACGAGTTTGCCCAGCGCTCTCTCAAAGCTTTCCGCTGAGATCCCGGCTTCGGCAAGAGATAATGGTTCACGGATGGAGCGAGCGAGCTCCCGGATCCTGGCTGCGAGGATTGCGGCGGCTTCCCTTTCATCACCGAAAGGTATGCCCAGGAAGCGGAGGATTTCGCCGTAGCGGGTCCCACCGGCATTGGCACAGTATTCAATGGTGTAAGGGAGGAACAATCCCACTGCTCGCCCGTGATGGATGTGGAAGATGGCCCCAAGGGAATGGCCCAGAGCGTGGGCAAGGGCAGCCATGGAGTTAATGAAGCCGAGGCCGGCAAGAGTTGCGGCATAGTGCATCTTAGCGCGGGCTTCCCGATCTTCTCTGCCTCTTTCGTAGGCTCTGGGGAGGAATTCAAAGACGAGCTTTATAGCCTGGAGGCAAAGGCCATCGGTGAAATCGTTGTGCCATATGCTGGTGAAGCCTTCCACTGCGTGGCAGAGGGCATCCATGCCTGTGGAAGCAGTAAGCCCTGGGGGAAGATCCATCACCAGGTCTGGATCTATGATGGCGATATCGGGGGTATTCACGGGAGCACCGAGGGAGAGCTTGCGCTGCTCAGCCTTATCGGTCAGGACCACAGCCCAGGTGACCTCGGCGCCTGTCCCGCTGGTGGTGGGGATAGCCACCATCCTGGCCTTTTCCCGGAGTTTAAGTTCCTCAAAGGGGTTAATGGCCCTTGGGTCAAGATCGGGGTTCTCATAGAGGAGCCAGATGGCCTTTGCAGCATCCAGGCATGAGCCTCCCCCAAGGCCTATTATCCAGTCGGGGTTAAGGGTTTCGGCAAAAGCTTTGCCTTTGAGGACGGTCTCAAGCGAGGGTTCCGGTTCTACCTCGGAGAAAATGATGGGTTCAATTCCGGCATCCCTGAGGTATTTCTCAATTTTCTGCAAGAAGCCCAGGCGGAGGATGTTCTCATCGGTAACGATGAGGGCTTTCTTCCCCTGAAGCTGGGAAAGGTAGAAGAGGGCATCATCCCCGTAAATTATGTGCGGGGAGCGGAAGAACCACATTTCAGCCTCCAGGATCAGGCTGCGAACTCAGTTTCAACCCTGGCGCAGCATTTCACCAGCTCATTAGCGGCTTTCACGTTACGCATTATCTTGATCATATCCCCTTTGAGCTTCAGTTGCCGGGTGACGAGGCCCTGGATTGGGTCCAGTTGGCCGAGGATTACTTTCTTCCAGGTGCCATAAGGGGCCCAGATCCTGAACTCGGGGTCTTTAGCCGAGGGGTCGGAAGCCAGGAATGCCTCGCGGCACTTCCCGTGCCAGAGGTCCATGTAGAGGTAAGCAGTTTCCTTGAACTCTTCGTCCGGTTCAACGATGAAGTAGAAATCGCCTTCCCAGTTCTTGGCGGCCTCGGCGTAAGCCTCGCTCTCATTGAGGATTCGGCAGAGCTCTTTTATCCATTCATCAGAGGGGAACCTGTAAGCCATGGGACACCTCCCTGATTGTGAGATCATCAACATTTTACCCACCATCTGAAGCGATGTCAATTTGCAGGAAGCTTTCCGGAAGTAGCTGAACCCATTTCTTCTGCTCTCGCAGGCGGGAGGACAAGCCCCCATTGCCTCAATTTTTCAAACGAAGGGGGAATTGATTGACAAAAGAAAATTTGGGTGTAAAATTGAAATCGTGAAGGTTAAATCAAAGCCCCGGTGAGGGGAGGAAGGGTAGCAGGAAAAACCCCTGAGGTTAAAAAGCAAAGGCCTTAATGGGCTTTTTGTGCCCCCTGCTCCGATGAAGAAAGGGGAAGACTTTTGGAAATCTATAAAGTTCTGAAAGTTTTAATCGTTTTAGTTCTCACTGTCTCTTTCATCCTTGCCCTTTGCCGCCGCAGAATGTGGATTGTGAGGTTTATTTTCCTCCTGAGCGTGCTTCTTCCTTCTTTCTTTCTGCCTCTTGAAATCTGCTTCGTAAGGGGACTGCTTGCGGTTGGGCTGGGCTTACTGACCCTTTACCTCCTGGCGCGCTGCATAAATCCTCTCCCCCGCGATCATCCTGAATTCCAGCGTTCCTGTTTCCTCCTCTGGTGGTATCTTCTCGGGAGCGTGTTATCCCTTAGGCCTACGGCTTATGCGGTTGAAGGAGGCAGGGTTAAAGAGACCATAGCCAGCACCTGGTTCATTGAACGTTTATCCAGGACCCCTTTCGTTGGTCACTGCTTAAGAAAAATTTTTCCCAGAAGCCCTGTGTTGATAAGGAGCGAGAATGTCGCCATCCTCCAGTTGTTCGTGGAACCATCCCGCGTGGCTGGAAACCGGCAGGTCTTCAGGCCTGACGTGACCTCGCGAGAGGGGCAAGTCGTCAAAGGGAGGCAGGAAAGAGGCTCTACGATGTGCTTCCTCAAACTTTACGAAGAAGTAAAAGGGGCAATTGACCTCAGACCTCAGCGGAAGACGAGCACCTTCAGGGCAAAAACCGGCGATGGGATGGAAGTCAACCTGGAACTCCTGATGGATATTTCGCTCGCCCGCTGTGAAGAAGGAAAGCTTCAATACTACTACGCCTACAACCCGGTGGAAGTCCTCAGGGCTTTTTACCTCCAGGGCCCCGGCGAGTTGGAGGGGGTAAGCTGGGACGAGAGAGCCCTCTCCATCGCCAGAGCTCTCCTCACCAAAGCAATTTCCCAGCACACCCTCGGCACCATCTACACGGATGACCACGAGCCAAGTTCTTCCCAGGTCCTTGAGGATGGTCTGCGAAAAGAGCTGAAAACCGATATGAATTTACGGCCTTTCAATTTCAATTTAATTCGGGTGACACTTAAAGGTGTATCCACGCAGGCAATGGAATATGCCCTGAGGAACTGGGAGGCAAGCGTAGAAATAGAGGAAAAGCCAAAGGAAGCGAGAGCCGAAGCAGCTTACTGGAGACAGGTGAGTGAAGCGAGGTTTAAGTTCCTCCAGGAACTGATAGATAAAATCTCAACGGCCCTGCAAGGGGTAAGCAAAAGCGCCCTTGGCTTTACAATGGCTATGAGATTGAACAGCATTATTGAAGATCTCGCTTACTCACTGGCAAGCAGGGGCCTACTGCCTTCCGAGACAGCTCAAACTTTGAAGGAAATAGGAATGCTCAGAGCCTTTCCTCCAGGGGGGTAATAATGTTCTGGGCGCTGATTTTGATTGAAATTGCAGGCGTGTTGATTGCAGCGTTTTTAACCGTCGCCTTTTTCCTGAAGGATTTTTACGAAATTAGAAGCAATGGACAGGCACTCTTATGGCTTGGAAGTTTTTGCATTCCTCCGCTCAGTAAGTTAACTACGGTCACAATCAAAGGGGGAGAAATAGCCACTCCGGGGAATGCTGCGGCCCGAATAGGAGGGCCCGGTTACGCCGTTATCATGGAAGACAGCGCCGCCGTTTTTGAACAATACGGCAGATTTACCCGGATCCTCGGCCCAGGTTACTACAAGCTTTCCCCATACGAGAGGGTGAGGGGAACGGTGGACCTGCGCCCCCAGACGAGGAAAGTCAGGGTCCGGGGTTTCACCAGGGATGGAATGCCGATGGAAGGAGAAGTTGAAATTGAGTATCAAATCCGCCAGCTAACCCGGATCAAGCCCGAAGGAGCTTCCCGGCCGAGCCGCAGGTTCAGGTCTTTCTATACTTTTTCCTGGGAAGCAATACTCAAGGCCGTTTACGATGTTCCAGCCCGGGATGGTAATCCCCTGCTCCACGGTGAAGTGGTGGGCTCAGAGGTTGCCTACCAGTTCCAGAGGATCTTGGAGGGCCACAGGTTAGAAGATCTCCTCGCATATTACCCCGAAGCCACTCCTGAAGACAAGGGAGGTCTGGTTGCCAGAAATGCAATGCGTGTCCTTGAATCTGAGCTTTTCAATGCCCTCAGGGTGACTCTCAAGAATTGGGGATACCAGGTAAAACGCATTCAGATCAATGCGCTGGATGTGTCCGATGAGGTAAAGGAAAGAGTAGGGGCCAAGTTGTTTGCGCTGTGGAGATCCAGGCGATTGGCACAGCTCAGGGCAAAGGAAGCTCAGGCAGAAGTTTCAGCTTTGATAGTAAAAAGCGAGGCCAGGGCCTATGCTGAAGCCCAGTTCATAGAAGACCTGGCGGCCGAAATCGCAAGGCTCGGCCGCACAAGTCTGGATAAGCAGGCGATCCTGGCTGTGGCCTGTGTGAACGTCCTTAACAATTTGCTCTGCAGTATCCAGAAGGAAGACCAGTTCACCATCCCTTCCTGGGTTCTGGAACAGATGGACCTGATGAAAAGGCTTTTGACGCCGCCTTAAGCCCTCAGAACCCTATGGAAATCTCCTGAGGATCCACGTGATCGTTGAAGGGGTCTATGCGCACATCCTCGTGGATGAGGCCGGCCCAGAAGTGAATGGGGTTGCGGGGAGGCCTGTGGACTATCTGGATGCAGCCGGTGATAGTGGACCGCTGCCCCGGCATCAGGAAGCGATACTCCCGGCCATCCTTCTCTCGGATCTCGCAGTTATCGCCGCATACCGCCCACCGGTAGGGATAGGGCCGCCCGCTTGAGTTGGTTTCAAAGTCTATCCCGACCCTCCAAACTCCTGGCTCTTCATACCAGCCCAGAGTATTGAAGTTTTCCGTGCTCTTGTATGTGGTGCCGGGGGGTGGACCGCTGGTCCTGATGGGAACAGCTCCGTAGTTTTCCACCGTGAGGGTGAAGCAGAGGGTGGAGCCCAGGGGAACGATCTTCGGGTAGAATTCAACTTCCCCTTCCAGAATGTCAGCCCTGGGGACGCCTCCTTCCTTTATTACAAGCGTTTTCGTTACCACAGAGCGGTTGCCGGCGAGGTCGCGCGCTTCGGCCACTACGAAGTATGTGCCATCGGGAGGGGGTTCAGCTCGCTGGTCCACTCCGCCCTCGTAGTCGTAAATGTGCATGCCGGGCTCTCCGGGCTTCACATCTCTCTCCTTCTCCACAAGCGGATAACGCCTCCCATCGGGCCCCACAAGGTAAACGTGAGTCTCAGCCTTTTTGGTCAGATAATAGGATATGGTAACCCGGTCATCCAGACCATCCTGGTTCGGGGTAAACTCCTCGGGGTATACGGTGAAATTCAAAAGCTGAGGTGGATTGGTATCGGCCTCGGCGATCTCCAGAGTGCCCTGGGCTCTCTCCGTCTTGCCGTAATCGTCGGTGGCTTCAATGACCCATGTGTAACGGCCATCGGGCAGGACCCGGTCCTGAACCACACCCCCGAAGTATACCGTGTGCTCGCCTATGGAACGCCTCTGCTCCTTGCGGAAGTAATGGGCCTGACCTTTCTCGTCTACAAAGTAAATGGAAACCAGCGCATTCCGGCTCAGCCGGTAGTTTATCACAGCCACGTCGGTATCGCCGTCAGCGTTGGGGGTTATGCGCTCGGGCCATACGTTCGCCCCCGTAAGGAGAGGGGTAACCCCGCAGGTATTGACCATCGGAAGCAAGCTGGCGATAATGATTATGTTGAGAAATCCCCTGAATATCCTCACTTTCAATTCTCCCTCCCTGCACCGGTCATTTCCTTCAACCCCGCCAGGATTATATTCTGCCCGGGGATTTTGTCCAAATTTGAGCGAAAAATAATGTGCCCGGCACTGCGGGTGCCGAGCACTTTTCAGGGCTGGGAGGATCTTCAGCACTAAGCTCAGAAGAAAGCAGAACCCAGCACCTGGACAGCCTCAGTGCCCAGGGAGATGAAGGGGTGAGGGTAAAGGCCGATAACGAAGACCATCACCAGGCTCGCTATCACAACCCACTTGAGGGATGGGCTCACTGCTATCGGCCTCTCATCCCCGGGCAGGAAGAACATGTGCCTCACTACATTCAAATAGTAGAAGGCCGAGATGACGCTGTTTATGATCCCAACCAGGGCGAGCACGTAGAACTGCAGTTGAATGGCTGCCCCGAAAACGAAGAACTTCCCCACGAAGCCACCGGTCCCGGGTATGCCTATGAGGGAGAGCAGGAAGATGATCATGGCCCCGGCCAGGAGGGGCTCCCGCTTTATGAGGCCGGCGTAGTCGGAAATGCGGTTGGAGCCGGTGGCCCTTTCCACCGCTATGACCACGGCGAAAGCACCGAGATTGGTGAAGAGGTAAGCCATCAGGTAGATGAGCACGCCGTTGAGGCCGTTGAAGTTGCTGGCCACCCCGCTCACCATGCACACAACGCCCATGATTATGTAGCCGGCGTGGGCGATGGAGGAGTAGGCCAGCATCCTCTTTATGTTCTCCTGGCGGAGGGCCACCAGGTTCCCGAGGGTCATGGTCACCATGGAGATGCCGGCCAGCACGGCAGCCCACTCCGGCTGGAACCCGGGAAGGGCTGTAATGAAAACCCTCATGAGCACTGCCAGCCCGGCCGCCTTGGGCCCAACCGAAAGGAAAGCAGTAACCGGCGTAGGGGCTCCCTCGTATGTGTCAGGAGACCACTGGTGGAAGGGGACCAGGGCGATCTTGAAGCCGAACCCGGCCAGGAGGAGGATGATGGCAGGGAAAGCAAGCCAGCCACCAACCCCACTGCTGCTCAGCGCCGGCCCTATCTTGGTCAGATCCAGTGTTCCGGTGACCCCGTAGAGGAGCGACATGCCGTAGAGCATCAGGGCCGAGGCTGTGACGCCGTAGAGGAAATACTTTATGGCCGCCTCGCTGGACTTGCCCTCCTCCCTGAGGTAACCGACCAGGATGTAAGAGGTGAGGCTCAGGAATTCAAAGGCCAGGTAAAGCATCAGGAGGTTCACAGCCCCGACGACCAGCAGAATGGCCAGGGTGACCAGGAGGAGGAAGGCGTAGAATTCCCCACGGTAAGGGGTGTGACCTTCCAGATAACGGTATGAGGATAGAAGGACAAGGCCCGTGCCCACGAGGGCGAGCCCCTTGAAGAAGAGGGCAAACCTGTCAGAGGCCAGGACCCCAAGGACCGGCGACGGAGAAACCCTCCCGAAAGCCAGAAGCGAAACGAGGGCGAGGATCACGAAGGCCAGGGCCAGGCCCAGGATCGTAGCTTCCTCCTCGGCTCTGAGCCTCCTCCAGGCCATATCAACGGCCAGGATGATCAGCCCACCGAGGAAGAGGACTATCTCCGGAGCGAAAGATGAGAGAATATCCAGGGCACCCAAGGCTGACCTCCTTTCACAGTTTGCCCATGAGGGCGGTCGTTGCTGTATTGATTATGTTGAGCAAGGGAGCGGGATAGAAGCCAAGTCCCACCATGAAGATCAGCAGTGGCCACATCGTCACCTTCTCAAAGGCTTCCATGTCCGTGAGGTGGCCCCACTTCTCCTCGTTAAAGGGACCCAGGAACATGAACTGCACCACTTTCCAGAGGATGTATCCGGCCGTGGCCACTACTCCCAGGACTCCGAAGGCCGTGATGTAGGGGATTATGTGGAAGGCGCCCCTGAAGACCAGGAACTCGCCCCAGAATCCAGCGAGGCCGGGCAAGCCGAGGGAAGCCAGTCCGGTGACCATGACCACGCCGTAGTAATACGGCAGCTTGGCTCCGAGCCCTCCGAAGACCTTGAGATCCCTGGTGTGAGCTCTCTCGTAAATCATGCCCACCAGGAAGAACAGGCCCCCGGTGATTATGCCGTGGTTGAACATCTGCATTGCGGCGCCGTTCAGCGCGATGGCCGCGCTCTCCTTGAAGGAAGGATGGTTGAAATTGAGGCTGGCCGCTGCCGCCGCGATCCCCAGAACCACGTAACCCATGTGGGCCACTGAGGAATAAGCGATGAGGCGCTTCAGGTCCCACTGGGCCATGCAGACGAAGGCGCCGTAGACTATGCTTATGAGCCCGAGGATCGCCACGATCGGCGCGTAGAACCTGAAGGGTTCAGGGAAAATGGGGAGGACTATCCGGAGGAGGCCGTAGCAGCCGAGCTTCAGCAGGATGCCGGCCAGGATGACGCTTCCGGCTGTGGGGGCCTCGGTGTGGGCGTCGGGGAGCCAGGTGTGGAAGGGGAAGCTCGGGACCTTTATGGCGAAGGCCACGAAGAAAGCCCAGAAAGCCAGACTGGCCAGGGTGAAATTATCGGCAAAGGGGTGAACCTCGGCCGCCTTGAGGATGTCAAAGCTCCCGGTGGTGAAGTAAATTCCAAGGATGGCGAGGAGCATGAAGACGCTGCCGGCCAGGGTGTAGAGGAAGAACTTTATAGCTGCATACTCCCGGTTCTTCCCACCCCAAACTCCGATCAGGAGATACATCGGGACAAGGCCCACTTCCCAGAAGACGTAGAAGAGGACGAAGTCCAGTGCCACGAAGACGCCATACATCCCGGTCTGGAGGAGCAGGAAGAGAAAATAATACTCTTTGACTCGCTCGTGGATGGTGTAAGCGGAGTAGAAGTAGCCGAGGGTTGAGAGGAGGGAAGTGAGGAAAATCATGGGCACGCTCAGCCCGTCAACGCCAACGTGATACCAGACATTGATGGCGGGGATCCAGATGTGGCGCTCCACAAACTGAATTCCGCCCTCGGTCTGATTGTAGGCGAGCCAGAGGTATATTGAGAGGGCCAGGGGTATCAGGCTAACGGCTATGGCAAACCACCTTATGAGGTTGACTTTTTCCTTGGGGAAGGAAAGGAGGATCAGCGCTCCAATGGCCGGGATAAAAGTTATGGCTGAGAGCAGCGGGAACCCCATTTCTCAAGCCTCCTCTTTCAGAATCTCACAATGTAAATCCCGAGAAGCATGAGCACCGTGAGAACCGCCACAAGAAGGTAATTCTGAGCTTTGCCGGTCTGGGTCAGACGGAGGACGCCTCCCAAAGCCGAAGTCACTTTCCCGATGCCGTTCACGATCCCATCCACAACGCTGAGGTCAAAGAGGCCTCCCAGCTCCGAGAGCTTCCGGCCAAGCCTGCCGACCCCGTCCACGATGGGGTCAATGATCCAGTGGTCGTCAAACTTGAAGAAGGTTTCGGAGAGCCAGAGGGCGAAGCGGATGACAGTGGCCTGGTAGAATTCGTCAATGTAATATTTGTTCTTGAGGACGGTGTAAATGGGTCCGAGGGAGATGGAGAGGGGGTCAGGCTCACCGGCCCTGAGAGGCTCGCGGCCGTAGATGACCCAGGAAAGGGCGAGGCCCGAGAGGCCCATCAGCACCGAAAGGCCCATAACCCCGAAGTTGAGGGGTGTGGCCGGGAAGCCTTCCCCAACCAGATGGTGGAATGGGTTATTGAGGAGCGGGCCAAGGACCGGAAACTCATGCGGCACTCCCACAAAGCCGAGGAAAGTGGAGAAGAAAGCAAGGATTATGAGGGGCACAGTCATCACCCACGGGGTTTCGTGAGCCTCCTCGGCGTGGTGGCTGCGAGGCTCCCCGGCGAAGGTCAGGAAAACCTGGCGGCCCATGTAGAAGGCCGTCAGGAAAGCAGCCAGCGTCCCCAGAATCCAGACGAAGCCAGGCCAGGAAAGGAATCCCACCTCAGAAGCATGGTGGAAGGCGTGGCCGAGGATCTCATCTTTGCTCCAGAACCCAGCCCATGGGGGTATTCCGGCCAGGGCGAGGGTCCCCATCAGGAAAGTCCAGAAAGTGATGGGCATCCGCTTGCGGAGCCCTCCCATCTTCATCATATCCATCTCGTGGTGGGTGCCGATGATGACGGAGCCAGAGCCAAGGAAGAGGAGAGCTTTGAAGAAGGCGTGGGTTATGAGGTGGAAGACCGCAGCCACGTAAGCTCCCACCCCCAGAGCCGCAATCATGTAACCCAACTGGCTTATGGTGGAATAAGCCAGCACCCGCTTTATGTCGTTCTGAGCGATGGCTATGGTGGAGGCGAAGAAAGCGGTGAAAGCTCCTATGAAGGCCACGAGGCCGAGCTGAGGCCCATGCTCAACCACGGAGAAGAGGGGGAAGGATCGGGCAACCAGGTAAACACCTGCTGCCACCATGGTGGCGGCGTGGATGAGGGCGCTGACGGGGGTAGGGCCCTCCATGGCATCGGGCAACCACACGTGGAGGGGGAATTGAGCGCTCTTGCCCACCGCTCCGCCGAAGAGCAGTATCGCTATGACCGTAGCCACAGGAAGTTCACCCACCAGGGGCAGGGAGACGGTGGAATGGGCCAGCTTCTCTAAGACTTCGGGCTTGAAGACTTCGGAGAAAGTCAGGGAACCAGTGCGGGAATAGAGGTAGATGATTCCCAAAAGCATCATGACATCGCCGATGCGGGTGGTTATGAAAGCCTTGAGCCCGGCCCGCATCGCCGATGGCTTCTCGAACCAGAAGCCTATCAGGAGGTAAGAGCAGAGGCCCATAACCTCCCAGAAGATCATGAGCATGAGAAGGTTATCGGCCAGGACCATCCCTAACATCCCGCAGGCGAAGAGGGATATGTAGGCGAAGAAGCGGGAATAGCGGGGGTCGCCGTGCATATAGCCTATGGAGTAGATGAAGATCAGGAGACAGACAAAGGGGACCATGAAGAGCATGGCCAGGGTGAGGGGGTCAACCATAACCCCCATCCTGAACCAGGTGGGGCCGGTGGGCAGCCAGTTCCAGCTCAGGTGGAAGGCTTCTTCACCCCTGCCCACATGGTGCTTTATCCCCTCGTAGAGGGCACCCCAGGACAGGATCCAGGACAGAGCAATGCTCCCTATGGCGATGGAGTGGCTCAGCTTCTTGTTCGGGTTGGCGAAGAGCACGATTATCCAGAAAGAGGCCAGAGGTATCAGCGGTATGAGCCAGACCAGCTTGAGGAAGAAAATCCCCTCCATTCACTGCCTCCTTAATAGAGTGCTCAAGGATTCAAGGAAGGCTTCAAAATCACCCAGGTTCTCACGGGCGAAACCCAGCACTCTGACAGGGTCCACCTTCCAGTATTGATGGACCAGCAAATTGCGGAAGCGAACCATCCGGATCAGGCGCTCGGCCAGGCTTTCATCCACCAGGTTCAAATCCCTGAGGGTTTCAAAACACTCGGAATAACTGGCTGGAGCCCGGTGAGCAATCCGGGCGAGGATGTGAGAGCAAATGGAAGCCGTAGCCTCAATTGCCCTGAGCAGAAGATACATGACCGTGTAAAGGTTCCGCTCATCGGAGAAAAACTCCGCATCGCTGAGAGAAGCATAGGAACGCACCTTTTCCACCGCTTCTCGTATTTCCTTCGCCCGCTCCTTAACGAATTCCTCGTTCAATCTGACCATTTCCTGAGCAGCTCCTCCAGATACATCCGCCCGAGGTAAGCGAAATCCATGTATTCCCTCGCCACATGCTCAATGAAATCTGCCAGGAATTCCTCATCGCGCACCAGGATGGGTTCCCCCTGGAGCACACTGTGCTTGAAACCGAGGGGGGCATCGTTCAGGACCCGCACATCCACGGGAAAGCGGAGAGCGCGGGTCAATTCCACCGAAAGGTCCATTTCGTAATCAAACAAATCCTCAACCCTTGCCCTGTCCACGTAAACGGCCAGGTCTATGTCGTTGTAAGGGAGGCCTTCGGCGAAGGAGCCGTGGAGGTAAGCGAAGATTATCTCCTCCTTCGGCTCCAGAAGCCCCCTGAGCCTGCTGAGCACTTCCCCCCTCTCCATCTTAACCTCGCATCAGGTCCACTTCTTCCACGTTTACTGTATCGCGGGTGCGGTAAATGGAAATGATTATGGCCAAGCCGACGGCTGCTTCGGCTGCTGCCACCGCAATGACGAAGATGGCGAACACAAGACCCGAAACGTTAGAGGGATTGATGTAGCGCCAGAAGGCTACCAGGTTCAGGTTTACGGCGTTGAGCATCAGCTCCACGCCCATGAGGATCCCTATGGCATTGCGGCGGGCAAGCACGCCGTAAAGGCCTGTGCAGAAGAGGGCCGCTGCTACCACGAGATACCAGCTCAGAGGGATCATCTCTCACCTCTCCCGAGCGATAATTATGGCCCCGATGAGGGCCGCCATCAGCAGCACGGAAGCCACCTCAAAGGGGACGAGATACTCCCCCACGAAGGAGGCCCCGAGGTTTTCTATTACATTCTGGGGAACGGCCGTTTTGCTGACGGGCCACGGAACCCGCACTATCATGGCCAGAAGGGCCACGAAGAGGAGACCGGCCACCAGAGCCGCAATCCACCACTGCTCGTTGAAGGCCCTGGCCCTGGGATCCATGAGGTGCCTGGTGAGCATTATGGCGAAAAGGATCAGGAGGGCAATGGCTCCCACGTAGATGAGGATCTGGAGGGCAGCCAGGAACTCAGCTTCCAGGAGGATGTAGAGGCCGGCCACTCCCACGAAGGAAAGGACCAGAGCCAGTGCGCTGTGGAAGAGCCTCCTTGTGGTCACCACCAGTAAGGCCCCAACTATTGCGATGAGGCTGAAGATGAAAAAGGCTATCTGCATCCCCATAGTGCTACCCCCGGAATTTATTTCCAGGCCCACCCCTGCTCGGTCACCCCGCTCCGGTCACCGATCTTGAGCAGGTCCTCAAGGCTGAGCACAAGCTTGTTCTCGTAAGTTGCCAGCTCGTATTCATGGCTCATCTCAATGGCCCCGTAGGGGCAAGCTTCCACGCAGAGCCGGCAGAAGACGCACCTTCCCAGGTTGTATTTGTAGTCCACCAGCTTCCTCTCCTTGCCTTTGCCCTCCGCTATGACCTCAATCACCCCGTGGGGGCAGGCCAGAGCGCAAGCCCCGCAGGCCGTGCACTTCGGCTGGCCGGTTTCGGGATCCCTCAGGTGCATGAGGGCACCCCTGAAGCGGGGGAACATGGCGTATTTCTCCTCAGGATACTGGAGGGTGAAGAGGCCGACCCCCTCCGGCTCCAGCCTGGGGACAGGGCCTTCGGTGAAATAGCGCCTGGGGAACGGGTGCTTGTAGCCCTTAAAGTAAGTCATGATGCCGTGCTTGACCGTCGTATAAAGCCCTTTGAGGAGACCAAGGCCGAACATTTTTCACCCCTCGCTTTCAGGCTAAGGCTCTCTTCGGAGTAAAGCGGCCGAGGAGGTAAAGGGCCAGCCCACCGGCCAGGATGTTCCCGGCCCAGTAAGCGGTCACCTTCCCCCAGTAGCCGATCCCCAGCTTCACCACAATTCCGGTCACGAGGAGGTTTGCCATGGCCAGGGGAACCAGGAACTTCCAGGAGAAATTGAGGAGCTGGTCGATCCTGAGGCGTGGGAAAGTGGCCCTGAGCCAGAAGAAAACGTAGACCACTATTGCCACCTTGATGAAGAACCAGATGTAAGAGGGGAGAACCGGACCCTTCCATCCGCCCAGGAAGAGGGTGACCACCATGGCCGAGACGGCGAAGGTGTTGATGTATTCGGCCAGGAAGAACATAGCCCACTTCACCCCCGAATATTCAATGTGGTAACCGGCTATGATCTCCGACTCGGCCTCCGGCAGGTCAAAGGGGCTGCGGTTGGTCTCGGCCACCCCGCAGATGAAATAGATGAGGAAAGCCACTGGCTGCAGCAGGATGAAAGGCAGAGGGCTCTGGGCTTCCACGATCTTCTGGAGGGACATGGAGCCTGCAGCCATCACCACGCTCAGGATGGCCAGCGCCATCGGCACCTCGTAGCTGAAGAGCTGAGCCACGGCCCTGAACCCGCCAAGCAGGGCGTATTTGTTGCCCGAACCCCATCCGGCCATCAGGATAGCAATGGAGGTCACCGAGCCAAGGGCGATCACGTAGAGGACGGCTATGTTGAGGTCGGCCGGGACGAGCTTCTTTCCGAAGGGCATCACAGCCCACACCATGAAAGCCGGAACGACTATTATGACCGGCGCCAGGAAGTGGAGGAGCCGGTCGGCTTTCTCGGGGATTATGTCCTCCTTTATTAGGAGCTTGAGCACATCGGCGATGGGCTGGATGAGGCCGTAGGGTCCAACCCTGTTGGGGCCGAGCCTGTCCTGGAGCCTCCCCAGGATCTTGCGCTCCAGCAGGGTCAGGGCCATGACCACAACGACCATCAGGAGGATTATGACAAGCCCAACCACCACCATCATGATCACATCGGCGAGCCAGGCGGGGAGGAAGCCCTTGAGCCAGCGGGTTATGATTTCCCCCAGGTAAGGGAAGATGTTTTCCAGGTCCATCATCGGTCCACCTCGCCCATAGTTATGTCAATGCTTCCCAGGATTATGACCACGTCGGCCACTTTGTGGCCCACGGTTATTTCCCTGAGGACTCCCAGGTTCACGAAGGAGGTGGGGCGGATTTTGAAGCGGTAGGGCCTGTCGGAGCCGTCGCTCACCAGGTAGAAACCAAGTTCGCCTTTGGGAGCCTCGATCCGGCCGTATACCTCGCCCTTGGGTGGGCGCAGCCTCCTCGGGACTTTCTCCGAGACAGGCCCATCCGGGATCTGGTCAAGGGCCTGCTCCAGGATGCGGAGGCTCTGCTTCCATTCAAGGATCCTCAGCATGTAGCGGTCGTAGACGTCGCCGTTGGGTAAGGTTGGGATTTCAAAATCAAAGCGGTCGTATACGGAGTAAGGCTCGGCCCTGCGGACGTCGTATTTAACACCGGAGGCTCTGAGGACAGGGCCTGTAACTCCGTAGGCGATGGCCACATCAGGGGGAAGCACCCCAACTCCCCTCGCCCGCTGGAGGAAGATTTCGTTCTCGGAAAGGAAAGTGTCTATCTCATCGGCGAACTTCCACAGGTGGCTCACCAGTTTCTTGGCCTGGGGGATGAAGCCATCGGGAAGATCGCCGGCCACCCCTCCGGGGCGGATGTAGTTGGGCATCATCCGGGAACCCGAAACCCACTCGAAGAGGTCCAGGATGTGCTCCCTGGCTCTGAAGGCGTAGAGGACGGGGGTGAAGTAGGCGCCGAGATCGTTGAAGAGGAAGCCTATGGCCATCATGTGGTTCAGGATACGGGTGAACTCGGCCATGATGACCCTTATGTATTCGGCCCTCTCCGGGGGTTTGATCCCGGCCAGCTTTTCCACAGCCACCGCATAGGCGAACTCGTTGGTCATGGCGCACATGTAATCCAGGCGATCGGTTATCGGGACGGCCTGGAGGTAGGAGCGGCCTTCGCTCAGCTTTTCAATCCCCCGGTGGAGGTAGCCGTATACGGGCTTGAGGTCCACTATGGTTTCCCCTTCAAGGGTGAGGACCATTCGGAACACCCCGTGAGTGCTGGGGTGTTGAGGCCCCATGTTCAGGACGATTTCCTGAGTCTTAAGGGCAACCGCCATGACGCTTTTCCTCCGTTACCAGTAGGGTGCTTTTGGCCTGGTGGGTTCCAGTTCCTTGAAGGTGAAAGTTCGGTTCTCAAAATCCTTGCGGAGCGGCCAGCCCGGGAACCCTTCCCACATGAATATCCTCCTCAGGTCCGGATGGCCCTCAAAGATGATACCGAACATATCGTAGATCTCCTGCTCCTGCTGGAAAGCGCTGGGCCAGATATCGCTGACAGTTGGGAGGGAAGGGTTCTCCTTATCTTCAATGTAGACCTTCAGGGCCAGCGGCCCGAGGTTGCTGACCATGGGCTCCCGCCCCATGGAGTAGAGGTAATAGACGACCTCAAACCGCTCCGGATAATCAACGCCAGCCATGAAGGAAAGGTAATTGAAGCCGACCTCATCCCGGAGGAAGAGGGCCACCTCCCGGATCTGTTCCTTCCGGATGACCACTGCAGGGTCTTTGGCTTCCCCGGGTATCTCCACGATCGCCTCGGGGAATTTCTCCCTGAGGAGCTGGAAGATTTCCTCCGTCATGCTTTTTCCCTCCTATACCAGGGGACCGTAAGGATGGACTGGCGGTCAATCTTCTTCTGAAGCTTGATGAGGGCGTCCAGCAGGGCCTCGGGCCTGGGGGGACAGCCGGGGACGTAGACGTCCACCGGTATTATTTCGTCCACGCCCTGGAGGACGGCGTAGGAGTTGAAGATACCTCCGGATATGGCGCAGCTTCCCATCGCAATCACGTATTTGGGCTCGGGCATCTGGTGGTAGAGCCTGAGGACCTGGGGAGCCATCTTGTGGGTTACCGTCCCGGCCACGATCATGAGGTCGGCCTGGCGAGGGCTTGCCCGAAAGACCTCCGCCCCGAAGCGGGCAATATCGTAGCGCGAGGCGGAAGCAGCTATCATCTCAATAGCGCAACAGGCCAGGCCGAAGGTCAAAGGCCATAGGGACGAACGCCTGGCCCAGTTGTAGAGCTTGTCCACCGTGGTGATGAGGATGTTGCGCCGGAGTTCGGGTGGGACCACGATTTCCTCAGCCATCTTTCACCTCCACATTAATGCCCCCTTGCGCCAGGCATAGGCCAGAGCCATCAGGAGGATGCCCAGGAAGATGAAGACATCCAGGAGGGCGAGGAGTCCGAGCTTATTGTAGGCCACGGCCCAGGGCAGGAGGAAGGCGATCTCCACGTCAAAGATGGCGAAGATGAGGGCGTAGATGTAATACTGCACCTTGAATTGCACCCATGTTTCGCCGATAGTTTCCAGGCCGCATTCGTATATGGATTGCTTTATGGGGTTTGATTTCTTGGGGCGGATCAGCCAGGCAAAACCTATGCCTAAGAGGGGAACAGCCAGAGCCATCAGCATCAGAATTCCCACGAAGAGATACTGGCTCAGCAAGGTCTGGCTCCTCCTTCTGTGGTTTGTGAAAAACCTCCCATATTATACTCAAGCTGAACAAATAGGCAAATCGGCAGGTGCACAAAGCCCCCGGGAGGCCTTCCTTTAGCCCCGGATAAATTGCGTCCTTATCATATGCACGTCTCATTACTTTGCGCGCTCATGAACTTGGGAATATAATCCCATTGACTGAAGGAAGGAGGTGTCCTATGGCCGTAATACGAACCGAAGGGCTCACCAAATACTACGGCAAAGTCAGGGGGGTGGAAGACCTGAACCTGGAGGTGGAAAGGGGCGAGATATTCGGCTACCTGGGGCCAAACGGCGCCGGAAAAACCACCACCATCCGCCTCCTCATGGGAACTCTGACCCCAACCAGAGGTAAAGCTTTCGTCCTGGGCCACCAGGTTTCAACCTCCGCCTTCGCCTGGAAGAAAGAGATAGGCTATATCCCGGGCGAACTGAGCCTCTACGGTGACCTGACCGGGGAAGAATTCCTCCGCTATTTCGCTCACCTGAGGGGCGGGGTTGACTGGAATTATGTTCAATCCCTTGCCCGACGGCTCGACCTGGACCTATCCAGGACGATCCGCACCTATTCCCACGGGAACCGCCAGAAGCTCGGGATAATCCAAGCTTTGATGCACAGGCCAAGCCTCCTCATTCTTGATGAGCCAACCCTGGGCCTTGACCCCCTGATCCAGCAGGAGTTCTACCAGATAATGCGGGAGGTGAAAGGAGAAGGACAAACTGTATTCATCTCCTCCCACATCCTGCCCGAAGTGGAGAAAATCTGCGACAGGGTCGGCATAATCAAAGAAGGCCACCTGGTGGCAGTGGAAAGCATCCAGAACCTCAAGGCCAGAGCAATGCGCCGGGCCGAAGTGGTCTTCGCCGATGAGGTAAGCCCGGAAGAGTTCTCCGGCATCCCCGGCGTTAACGACCTCAAAATTGAAGGGAAGACCCTCACGTGCTTGCTCAAAGGGGAACCAAACGCCTTCATAAGGGCTCTTGCCCGCCACAATGTTGTGAGTCTGAGGGTTCAGGACCCAACTCTGGAGGAAATTTTCCTGGCCTTTTATTCCTGAACGGGAGGCACCCATGCTGCGCTCGGTCTTCCTGAAAACCCTGAGGGATATGAGGCGCTCCATTTTCTGGTGGTGCGTGGGAATGCTCCTCACAGCCCTCTATACCATCCTGGCTTTCCCCACCGTCAGGGATACTTTCCTCGACCTGTCGCCTTACTTTGACAACCCCCTCTTCAAGGTTTTCATGAGGGACTTCAACACTCTGGCCACCATTGAGGGGTATCTTTCCATTGAACTTTTCAGCTTAGTGCTGCCAGTCCTCTCCATCATCATGTCCATAATCTACTTCATCGGCCTCGTGGGACGGGAGGAGGAAAGAGGCACTCTGGAGCTCATGCTTTCCCTGCCCCTTCCCCGCTGGAGGATCGCCCTCGAGAAGGTGATAGCGGCCCTGGTTGCCATCTTCTTCATTCACGCAGTTTTCTGGCTGAGCCTGTGGATCGGTGGACTGGCGATTAAGGTTGAGGCTGATTACTTCCGCATAGCCCTGGCGATTCTGGACGAGCTGCTTTTCAGCCTGGTCTTCGGAGCACTGGCTTTCTTCATCACAGGTCTTGGTAAGGGAGCAGGAGCTGCAGGGGGGATCTCCGGCGGACTGGCGTCCGCCTTTTACCTGATGGAAGCGATAGGTGTGGTTTCGGAAAAGTTCAGGCCCTACCGCAAGCTCTCCCTCTTTTACTATTACGGCGGCGGCCGGCCTATGGTGGAAGGCCTGAACTGGAACCACATCGCCCTCTTCGTGGGCCTCACGATCGTCCTGATCGCAGCCGGCATCCTTGTCTTCCAGAAGAGAGACGTAAGGCTGCGGGGCTAAAGGCCGGAAACCCATCACCTCCAGTCAATGGGGGGTCGGTGCTTGAGGCGCCAGACCACCCCCACAGGATAGCCTATCATCTTGGCTATATCGCCTGTAACCCTTATCACGGGGACCAGGAAGAAAGCCTGGATCTTTTCCAGGAGGGAGAGCCTGCCCATCATGCGGAACAGGCGGCGGTAAGGCCCCCGGAGGTAAAGGAAGCCCCCAACGGCGAAGCCGAGCCACCACAGGGGGTTCACTTTCAATCCAAGGACGATGAGGGCCGGCACCAGCACCAGGTAAGTGCTGTATCGTATTGAATGCCTGAGGCGCCAGAGATCGGCTTTTCCATCGCCGCGGGCATAACGGTAATACTGGATGAAGAAATCCCGCAGGTTCGTCCTGGGTTTGAAGTAAGCGATGGCTTCGGGAGCAAAGGGGAAGGGGCCGTATAGCCTGCGCAATTTGAAGTCAAAGATCAGGTCCTCGCAGTAGTCAAGCCACTCCGGATAACCCCCAACCTTCTCCCAGGCTTCCTTCAGGAAGGCCACGGACCTGCTGGAGGGGAGGAATTTCCAGGGTTTTATGTCTTCCAGGGAAGGAAGCACCGTGGCGCCCATGGCCGTTTCAAAAGCCCCTTCCACATCAGGGAGGAAGAAGCCGCTCACCACCTTCGCCCCGCTTTCAAAGGGACGGAGGAGGGATTCAAGCCATACCGGGGATAACTTGACTCCGGCGTCGGTAGAGGCTATTATTTCACCAGAAGCTTCCCTTATGGCCAGATTCCGTCCCTGGGAGATGTTCAGCCCGGGCCTGACGATAAGCTTTATGGGAAGCCTGTCGGCCCACCCCCTTATGAGGTCTACAGTTCGGTCGGTGGAGCCGCCGTCCACAATCACAATCTCATCGGGAGGGCGAGTCTGAGAGCGAAGGGAGGCCAGCAGCTTTTCAATGGTCTTCTCTTCGTTCTTCACCGTTACGATAACCGAAACCTTAGGAGACATGGCGATGAAATCCTCACGCTGGAGCATTCTGCTTGTGCTCTTGCTTCTGGATTACCTCATTTTCGCCCTTTTATACAACATGGTGACTTCCGGAGGCCAGCCCACACC
>DAOUCW010000226.1:0-3127 GCA_034431695.1 Anaerolineae bacterium
TTCGCCTTCTCCCGCACTTTCTGGAGCCAGGCCACCATCGCCGAGGTCTACACGCTGAACGCTTTCCTGATCGCCCTCTTTTTCCTTGCGCTCGTGAAGGGCCTGCCTTTGCCCGTTCTCTCCCTCATCGCGGGGCTGGGGCTTGCTCACCACCGGAGCTTCATCCTTCTGCTTCCGGGTGCTGCGGCCCTCTACCTGGTGAGGAAGGAACGACCCCGGGGTTCGCTCCCCCTCTCGCTGATCCTCTTCCTCGTCCCCCTGTTCCTCTACCTCCTGATACCCCTGCGAGCTCCCTCCATCCCTTACCTGAAAGTCCGGCTCAGCCCGACCGATACCCTGGTCCTCTACGGCAATTCTCCTGGGGAGTTCCTGGACTTCGTCCTGGCCAGGCGGTTCGGAGGGCTGGTGAACTGGAAAGCCATCGGCCGGGAGAGGGTGCTGGAAGCCGGGAGGTGGCTCGCGGAAGAATTCGGCGGGGGAGGCCTCATCCTTGGGACCATAGGTTTTGTGTCGCTTTCCTTGCGCCGCCGGGACCTGTTAGCCCTCACCGGTATCAGCTTCGGATGCTTGACGATCTTCAACCTCGCTTACCTCATAGGTGATATCCGCTTCCTCTACATCCCCGTTTACCTGATATTTGCCCTCTGGATTTCCACCGGGGCTGCGGAATTTGCCCTGAAGTTGGGGAACAAAGCGGCGATCCTCTTCCTCGTCCCCCTGGTCATCCTGCTGCGGAATTTCCCCTCTTTCGGCCACCGCGCCGGAACCGACGTTGCAGGCAAATGGGAGCGCATCCTCAGCCTGCCGTTGCCCGAAGGCGCCATTCTGGTGAGCAACGATCGGGACGAAATGGTGCCACTTTATTATTTCCAGCTCGTGGAAGGGAAGCGGACCGACCTCATACCCCTTTATCCCCTGATAGTGCCGGAGCTCGGGGATATCGGGCTTGTGCTGGACAGGGCGCTCGCTTCAGGCCGGCCAGTCTTCACCGTAAAACCGATGGAGGGCCTTGAGGTCGCCTACAGGTTCAGGGAATGGGATGGCCTGTGGCAGGTTGAAGGGAAAGTGGGGGAGGAAGGGATCACACCCCTGAACTTCATGCTTTCGGATTCCCTGGCTCTTGTCGGATACAGGCTCCTGGAGGGAGAAGAGGGGATCGGTATTGCCCTTTACTGGCGCGTTCTCCGCCCCATAGGGGAGGACCTGCACAGTTACATCCACATTCTTGGCCCCGGTGGAGAACGGAGGGCCGGGAGCGACCACAGGCCCGGAGGAGTTTTCTATCCATCTTCCCTTTGGAAGCCCGGTCAGGTTCTGGAAGATGTCCACAGGGTTGAAGGCTCTTTTTCTTTCCCCCTGAGGGTGAGGGTGGGGATGTATCGCTGGCCGTCCCTTGAGCCTTTCGGGCAACCTGTTGAGTTTGAGATAGGGCCATGATGGGGTTCATTGACCGGTTCGGGCTTGTTCTGGCCCTGATTTTATTCCTGGCCTTTGGACTCTGGAACCTCAGCTTGCCCGGCCTCCATTACGATGAGGCCAGGGAGGCCGGACTGAACGCCATGGAGTTCCTCCGGGGTCAGCCCGTTACGGCCTTCCGGGAGGTTCAGCTCCGGATCGGTCCCGTCGGCATACCGCTGATGGTCCAGGATTACATCGGCGCCCTCAACGTCTTCCTCTCCCTGCCGTTCCTCGGGGCTTTCGGGATAAAAGTTGAGGCTCTCAGGCTTTACACTCTCCTGATCGGAGCCTGCGTGATCTTCCTGGCCTGGACTCTGGCCCGGAAAGTGGGGGGACCCGTGGCGGGGGCAGTGGCAGCATTGCTTCTGGCCTCCGATCCTTCGTTTGTGTTCTGGAACAGGCAGGGAATATTCGTCACCAGCATTACCGCCCTCTTCCTGATGGGAAGCATGCTTTGCGGGCTGCGCTGGTGGGAAAGGGGAAGGCCCTGTGACCTCTACTGTCTGGCCCTGTTATGGGGGTTGGGATTATACTCCAAAGCCATATTCCTGTGGGCCATCGTGGCCCTGATCCTTTTCGCCGCACCCGGACTCTTCCCCAGGCTCCCCTCAGCCCGGGAATTTTTCGTTGCGCTGGCAGCTTTTTCATTGCCCCTTGTTCCCCTTATCGCCTTCAACTTCCTGACCGGTGGCACAGTTCTGGCCGTCCTCGGTAACCTCCGCCTCTCCTATTACGGCGTAAGCAACCTCTCCCTGGCCCACAATTTCTCCGCAAGGCTCAGGCAACTCGTGACCCTGCTGAGGGGAGACCACCTCTGGTATCTCGGCGGGGTTTTCTCCAACCCGGCAGCTCCCTGGATCTGGGCCGGACTTGTGCTCATCACCCTGATCCTCGTCCTGGTCAGGAAGGCGGAACTCAGGGCCATATTGCCCGCATTCATGGTCGGCATAATGGTGATGGAAAGCTCTGTCACCATAAGCGGCCTCTTCATAACCCATTATTTCCTGCTCCTGCCTCTGGTGGCCATCGCAGGCGGGACGGGGTTGGCTCTTCTTCTCAGGGCCGCCGGCTCATCCCGATGGGTGAGGGCTCTGGCGGTCCTGGCTTTTCTCCTCTGGGCCGGTGGTGATTTCCGCACCACCCTGCATTACCACCAGGCCCTGGCATCCAGCGGCGGGCATTCCTCCCACTCCGATGCCATCTACTCCCTGGCCCAATACCTGTTCACCGCTAAGGGCAGCCCTATCGTAGCTCTGGACTGGGGCATTGATGCGCCGGTCCGCTTCCTGACCCGGGGGGAAGTGAGGCCGGTGGAAATTTTCGGCTACGCGAGTTTTCATAAGCCTGATCCCGGCTTCAGAGAGAGGGCTTCCAGCTTCCTGAGCCCCGGCGTTCTCTTCGTAGCCCATTCTCAGGAGGACACGGTCTTCAAAGGGAGGGTAGAGGCCCTGCAGGCTTTAGCCCGGGAAAGGGGTCTTGAACTGAAAGAAATAGCCCACATCAGGGAAAGAAGCGGCCGAATACTTTACATAATATTAAGCGTTGAGTGAAATGCCGGACCTTTTCTCATTGCTTGCTCCCCTTTACGAGCGGATATTTCTCCCACCCGAGCCCGGGGCTCTGGGATGGATCAACATCGGGGAGGGGAGTCTCGTCCTGGACGTAGGGG
>DAOUCW010000227.1:0-4423 GCA_034431695.1 Anaerolineae bacterium
CCCCCACTCCTGAGCCAACCCCGAGCCCGACACCCACCCCTTTCTCAATCCCTCAGGCCCGGATAATTGAACCACCGCACTTCTGGCTGGCAAGGCCAATCTCGCTGCAGGAAGGAGGATGGGTGAATTTCACCTATCCTTATGGAACCACCGGCGGGGGAGAATACCTCATCCACCACGGGATTGATATGGCCGGCACCGAAAGCACGAGAGTGCTGGCAGCAGCCGATGGGGAGGTCGTTGTAGCAGGCGACGACCATGAGACCGCTTACGGTCCTGCCACCGATTTCTACGGCAACCTCGTGGTGGTTAAGCTCGATCAGGATTACAGAGGTAAACCCGTCTATTACCTCTACGGCCACCTCTCAAAAGTGCTGGTGGAACCCGGACAGAGAGTCGCGAAAGGGGAGACGGTCGGTTTCGTGGGGAGGAGCGGCATAGCCCTGGGCTACCACCTCCACCTGGAAGTGAGGGTTGGAGAGAACTCGTATGCGTCAACCCGAAACCCGCTTCTCTGGATGGAGCCCCTCCCCGGGCGAGGGGTGGTCGCCGGAAGGATAGTGGACGCCAGGGGTAAAATGCCACCCGAACTCCTCGTGGTGCTGGTGGGGGAAAAGAGAATGGAGACCTGGACCTACCGGATCAGCCCCGGCATAAATCCGGATGAGGAAATCGGGGAAAACTTTGTCTTCGGCGATGTGGACCCCGGCGAATACGTTCTGGAAGTGAAGGTCGGACCTCACCTCTACAGGCGGAAAGTGGTGGTGGAGAAGGGGAAAATTTCCTTCGTGGAGATCAGGGCCATAGATTAGACGGGCGAACCCCGAAGTATTTTTCCGCCAGGGAATGGAGGAGACCGGTCTCGCGAAGGTGAATGAGAGCTTCGTTAATCTTCCCGAGCAGTCCTTTGCTCTTCAGGTTCACGACGGCCGCGTAAGGGGTGCTGACCAGGGCCGGGAAGAGGACTTTGATCCCCCCTTCCCGACCCCAGAAGGAGTAAGCGGAGATGGCATCGGCAAAGCAGGCGTCGGCCTGGCCCTCCTTGAGGGCTCGCAGTGCCTCCTCAACGGTCGGATAGGGTTTGACCTCCAGTTCGCCCAGCTTCACTTTCAGGCGCCGCGCCTCCACATCCCCGGTAGAACCCAGCTCCACGGCCACCCTCCTGCCCTTCAGGTCATCGGGTGAACGTATGCTGGCTTCGTTTTCCCTCACAACAAGCATGAGGCCCGCCTCAAAGTAGGAGATGGAAAAGGCTACATCCTGGGTCAGGAGGGGGTCGTAGGGCAGCGCCGAGATGGCCACATCGCACTGACGAGCCTTCACGGCATCGTAGAGGCCGTCAAATCCCACGATGGCGAACTCCACCCTCAAACCCAGGTGATCTCCGATGGCTCTGGCCATATCCACATCAAAGCCCCTCAGCTCCCCGGACCCCTCGTCAACATACTCAAAAGGGGGGAAGCTCGGGTCAAGGCAAACGGTTATGAACCCGCGCTTCATTATCTCCTCCCAGGACTCACCATCCCGGAAGAAGATGTTGTGAAGGGCAATGCCTGAGAGGACCAGAGCGAGCAGTATCAGGGCGAACTTAAGGGGCTTTTTCCTGAGCCAGTTCGCCACGGGCATATCTCTGCACCTCAAGGTAAATGGCCTTGGGGGTGAAGTCCACCGAAACGAGGGTGTAATAATCCTGATAGGTGTGGGTCGCCCAGGGGTAGCGGAAGGCCCAGAGGCAGAGGGCCTGGCACCATTCCCATTCCTTCAGAGCTATCTCGTAAGCCCTTATGGTGTATTCTATCCTCTGCGCAGGCCGAACTGCCTTGCTCCAGCGGGGGTGATCGTTCCATCCGCTTTCGGTAATTATGATGGGCTTGTGAGCATCACCGTTCTCCACCATTATCTCCCGCAGGAGTTCAACCCGTCGGAAATTCACCTTATCGGGGGCAGGGGGATCATCGGGGGGGAAGGTCCAGCCGTAGGAGTGGACGGCCAGGATGTCAAAGTAATCCTTCGCCCCGGCCCGATACATCCTCCTGAGGAATTCCAGGTCATTCATACCCCAGGGGTCTCCGGGCGGAGCGAGAGTTGGAGCCAGAGCACCTGCCAGGACCTTGACTTCGGGGTTGGCCTCCTTGGCCCTGAGATAAGCGATCTTCAGAAGCTCAGTGTAAGCCTCGGGGCTAACAGGGCGGTATCCCCACTCTAAGCTGATGTTGGGCTCGTTCCAGATGATTATGTAATTCACTTTGCCGCGGAAGTGCTCCACGAAAGCGTAGACGAAATCCCCGAAGTCCTCGTAATGATCTTCATCCAGGTAGGAGAAGGTGGAATCTTTGGGACGAGCCCATTTGGGCACAAATCCCAGCCTGGCTATCACTGTCAGACCCTGGTTCACGGCATGCTTGACCACGATGTCGGCGTGGGACCAGCTGAAAGAGCCCTTCCTGGGTTCGCAGTAAGCCCAGGGGAAATATTCAACGATCCAGGGGGCACCCATCTCCCGCACCATCTGGAGGGTGCGCTTTATCTTCCACTCCTCCACCTCGTCGGTGAGGCGCGTGTGGACCCCCATCTTGGGGTTTACGGTAAAAACTTTCTGAGGAGGGCCAAGGGTGACAAGGATTGGGGCGGGCTTTACAGCTCCCCAGAGCAGGATAACAAGGATAAAGCCTCGCCACAGAAGAGGCCAGTTCAGCCTCTTACTTATACCGGTAAACAATTCGCCCCCTGGTCAGATCGTATGGTGAAAGCTCAACCCTCACCCTGTCGCCCACCAGGACGTGGATGTAATACATGCGCATTTTGCCGGAAACGTGGGCCAGAACCTCATGGCCCGTGTCCAGCTTGACCTTGAACATGGCGTTGGGAAGGGCCTGGATTACGGTGCCGTCCATTTCCAGGGTCTCTTTCTTCTTCTTGGGCTCCTCTTTCTTAGGACTCATGAGATTCTCCTCCTTTCACGGGGATGTAGGATCTGAGTTTTTCGTCGTAACGGACAAGGCCTTTCTCCTCCAGCGTTTCCATGAGGCGGGCAGCCCTGGGATAACCGAGCCTGAGTTTACGCTGGAGGAGGGAGATTGACACACGCTGGTGAGAAGCCAGGACCTCAAGGGCTTCCCTCAGGAGTTCGTCTTCCTCCCCCAGGGGGATTTCTTTCCCCCACGGGGCAACGGAAGGAACTTCAAAGGGCCTCCTGGCCCGCCAGAAATCCACAACTTTTTTAACCTCTTCCCTTGAAACATAACAACCCTGCACCCGTATCGGATAAGGCCGGTCGGGCGGGAGGAAGAGCATGTCTCCCCTCCCCAGGAGGCGCTCGGCCCCAGCCATATCCAGCACAACTCTGGAATCCACCTGGCTTGTGACCAGGAAACTTATGCGGGCCGGAATGTTGGCTTTTATCAGACCAGTTATGACATCCACGCTTGGCCTCTGAGTGCTCAGGATGATGTGAATCCCGGTGGCCCTGCTGAGCTGAGCCAGGCGGATCAACTTCCCCTCCACCTCCTCGGAGGCTGCCAGCATGAGGTCAGCCAGCTCATCCACTATGAACACGATCCAGGGCATAGGCTCCGGGGGATTGCCGGCATTATACTCCTCCAGATTCCTGACCCCCTTCTCGGCAAACTCGTCATACCTCCTCTCCATCTCCACGATGAGCCAGCTCAGGGCCTTTATCGCCTGCTCAACTTCTACAACTACCGGCCCGAGGAGATGGGGGAGGCCATTGAAGTGCGTCAACTCCACCCGCTTCGGATCCACCAGGATGAGACGGAGCCTTTCGGGAGGATGCTGGGTCACGAGGCAGGTCACGATGGAGTTGATGCAAACGCTCTTGCCCGAGCCCGTGGCGCCGGCGATCAGGAGGTGAGGCATGGAGGCGAGGTCTGCCACTACGGGTTCGCCCGATACCCCCTTGCCCAGAGCGAGCTTGAGGGGGGCCTTTTCCTGACGGAATTCCCTGCTCTCCATCACCTCCCGCAACGTCACCAGAGCCGGTTTTTCATTGGGGATTTCAATCCCCACGTAGGGGCGGCCGGGGACAGGAGCTTCAATGCGGATCGGAGCGGCTGAAAGGGCAAGGGCTATGTCATCGGCCAGGGCAACTATCTGAGCCACCCTGACCCGGGTGCGCTGGACCCTTCCATCCTTGCCCACCTTTTCCACGAACCCCGGCTCAACCCCGAACTGGGTCACCACAGGCCCAGGGTTTATGGCTACGACCCTGGCCGGAATGTTAAAGCTGGCAAGGGTCTTTTCCAGAAGCTGCGCCTTGCGCTGGAGGTCCATGCCGACAGCTCCGGAAGACCTGGGAGGGTGGAAGAGATCCATGGGAGGGAGATCCTTCGGGGTTCGGGGGGAAGGTTTCCTGGACGGGGTGGGCTGCGGTTCAGGGGGAGGAGCTTTCTGAACCTTCTGACGC
>DAOUCW010000228.1:0-5474 GCA_034431695.1 Anaerolineae bacterium
CCCCCACTCCAACCCCATCGCCGACCCCCGGCCCTTCCTTCGTCCTCAAAGTCCAGGAGAAAGAATGCAGGCCCCAGGGCGAACGAGCCCTGTTAGAGATAGAAGTCATCGGTAAAGACGGAACGCCTCTCCCGGGGGTTGAGCTGATAATTTCCTGGGAAGGAGGCGAGGAGCACATTTTCACCGGCCTCAAACCGGGGAAGAGCCCGGGCTACGCCGATTTTGAGATGGAACCCGGAGCCACTTACCGGGTGAGGCCGGGGATTCCGGGAAGCCAGGAAGCCGTTGACCTGGCGAGCTCGGGAGGGGATTGTCCTCCCGAGAAGCCGGTGGTCTCCTGGCGCCTGACTTTTCAGGAAATACCATGATTTGCACTGCCGAACGCCATCGGTATAATTGGGGCTAAATTTGTCTTGAAGGAGGGGCAAGGTGAAGGAAAAATTCTTGCAGAAGATGCCGCTTTTTGCCGGCCTATCACCTGAGAGCATTTCCCTCATCGCCAGGGCCCTTCGTCCCGGACGCCGGCAGAAAGGCGAAGTCCTGTTTGAAGCAGGAGAGCCCTCCACTCACCTCTACCTGATAAGGACCGGATGGGCCCGGCTGACGGACCCTCAGGGCAAGGTCCTGGCCGCTCTGGGCCCAGGGAGCGCCGTTGGGGAGGCCGATTTCTTCCAGGGCAGGCCCTTCTCGGTGAAAGCCGAGGCCGCATCCGACCTCCAGCTCTGGGTGCTTTCCCGTGAGGCCCTTGCCGAAATCCTGGTCTCCAATCCTTCCCTGGGGATGGAATTGAGCCGGGCTCTGGGCCTCACCATAGCACCTCTTAAGGAACACCTCAAGAGCAAGCTGAGGAAACTACCCGGTTTCTCAAGCCTTCAGGAAGAGGAGCTGGATGCGGTCGCTTCTGCCTTCTCCCTCAAGCGCTACCTGCCAGGGGACTTCATCTTCAGAGAAGGGGATCAGCCTCAGGGGCTATTCCTGCTGGAAAGCGGCTCCGTCAACCTCTTCGCCCCTGGAGAGGATGAATTCATCGTCCTGAAGGAAGGGGAGAGCTTCGGAGCGTTCAACCTGCTCACCGGCAGGCCCTACTCCCACGCTGCCAGGGCTGCTTCGGAAACTTTCCTCTGGGTCCTTCCTCCGGAAGAATTCAAAGTTCTCGCACAGGAGCATCCGGCTCTGAGGAAAGCCCTTGGTTCGGCCCTCAAGATACCCCTGAGCCGGAAGGAAAAAGAACTGGCCGCCGGGCACCTGGCCCGTGTTCCCATCTTCAAGGGGCTACCCGAAGAAGCCCTCAGGACCATCGCAACAAGGCTTTCCATGGCTTTCTTCCCTCAGGGTGAAGAAATTGTCTCCGAAGGCTCCCCGGGTGACTCCATGTATATCGTTGACTCAGGCCAGGTCCGGATCACCAGGGCAACCGGGCCTCGCCGAACTTACACCGTTTCCGAAGGGGAATTCTTCGGAGAGATGGCCCTGCTGACGGGGCGTTCCCACAACTTTTCAGCCGTCGCCCTCTCCGACACAGTCGTCTGGATCCTTTACCGCTCGGATTTTGAAGAACTTTCCCTCCAGTATCCGGCCATAAGCCTGGCCCTCAACCGCTTCCTCAGCGAGAAGCTGATGGAACTTGAGCGCCAGTATGTGGAGAGGGAACTGCGCCAGCTGAGCCTTTTCTCCTCCCTTGAGCCCGAACAACTGGAATCCATTTCCCCTCACCTCAAGCCCATCAAGTTCAGGGCTGGCGAGGTGATTTTCCGGGAAGGGGACCCCGCCGATTTCCTCTACATCGTCAGATCGGGCCAGGTTGAAATAGTGAGGAAGATCGGGAAGGACGAGGTTACAATTGCCCTGTTGGGAGAGGGCGATTTCTTCGGGGAGATGGCCCTCCTCAGGGGGACTGAGCACACGGCTACGGCCAGGGCCAGGACCGACCTGGAGCTATGGGGGCTGGAGAAGAAGGACTTTGATGAGTTCCTCCTCCGCTATCCTCGCCTTACCATTTCCCTCACCAGAGCCCTCAGCGATCGCCTCCACCAGACAAGCATGCTTCTCAGCCAGAGGTTGCTGGTTTCACCCCGCAGGGAAGCGGCGATCCCCGCCCCTTCGGTGCCGACCGTTAAGAAGCCTGCCGTCTCCATCCCTGAGGTTAAAGTTTCAATTCCATCCCCGGCTTACGGGCTCCAGAGGGCTGTTGTAAGCGCGCTGGAAGGCCTGAGGAAAGCCGCTTACGATACCGCTGCCTGGTTCAGGGCTCAGAAGAGGGCCACTCAGCTCCGGATCGCCGCCGTGATCCTGCTGCTGGCCTGGCTCTGCGGCATCAGCCTCCCATCCACCGTGATCTCCGCCCTCGGTGCGAGGGATATAACCTTTGGGACGATCCAGCAGATGGGTTTCCTGGTCACCCCGACCTTCACCCCCACTTTCACGCCCACCTTCACCCCCACTCCCACAGCAACGCCCACTTTCACTCCAACACCCATCCCTACCCCAACTCCGACCTCAACTCCTACTCCTCTGCCCACGCCAACTCCTACCCCCACTTTCACTCCTACGCCAACCCCCACCAGGGTCAGGAGCGCCGGCATTGGAGCAGCTTCTGCCCCTGCGCCGACCCCAACCCCCACACCTGTTCCGAGGGTATGGGATGAGCGCCTCAATGCCCTCGGGGTGAGGCTCGTGCCCGCGAATGTGGCTCCGGGTCAGACCTACTGGATGTTGGTGGAGGCCCGGTGGAACGATGAGGTGGAAGCAGGGGGCAAGCACAACATCTACATAAGGCTTCTGGATGAAAACGACAACCTGGCTGTGGGTGAGAGGGTCGTGTTGGAGTATCCTTCCGGAAGGGATGTGAAGGTGTTCACCCCTGTGGAGGGCAGGGATTACCCCCTTGATTTCGGCATGTATGCAATACTGGGCTCTTACTCGGTCTACGTTGAGGGCCTACCGAGCGACCGGATCGAGGGGCTTGGTCTTGGGGACATCCAGAGGCCAAACTATAAGATCCACACCTGCTTCTACCTCACTTTCAAGAGGGTGAGGAAGTAGGTTGGTCAGAGGACGGAAAGGGCTCCCACACCGGGGGCCCTTTTTTATTCCCACTCCTCCTCCTCTTCTTCCTCACCCAGCTCCTCGGATTCATACATCTGTTCAAGCTCGTCGTAAGTCTGGAGGATGCGGTAGTATTCCCGTTCGGAGCAGGGGGTATATGGGGAATAGAGGGCAAGTTCCCCGCAGCGGGGGCAGAAAACCTCTTCCCCGAGTTCATCTTCAAGATCTTCTTCGCTCAGGGCGTATTCAAATTCAAGCCCACAGTCAGGGCATTTGGCTTTGGTCTTGTAGAATTTCATTTCTTCTCCCCTCCTTAGCGGTTTAAGCGGTGAGGATTATATCACCGTGGTCCCCGGTGCGCAAACGTTTAACCCCGAGGTTGCCGGAGGCACCGGTTGGAAATCGGCCTTCGCCGATGCGAAAATCCCGGTCGTCGGAGGCCCCAGAGCGGGTTCTCCTTGGATGTCGCCGGGAAATGAGTTATACTTTTTCCGGCGAACCCTGAACTGCCGGAGAAGAAAGTGAACGGGAAAGGGGCATTGCCTCTCCTGATCGTCCTCTGGGCTGTGAGCCTGGCCTTCATGCTCAGCACCGGCCACGTCCTGTTCCGCTTTCTCTTCTACCTTTTCACCAGCCTGATAACTCTGTCGTTCGTTTGGGTCTGGCAGAACCTCCATGGGCTTGAGGTTGAAAGAACCGTCGTATCCCCCAAGGCGCAGGTCGGTAAGATCCTGGAAGAAGAAATCGTTGTGCGGAACCGCAGCTCGCTGCCGAAGTTCTGGCTTGAAGTGAGGGACCATTCCTCTCTTCCCGCCCACGTGGCCGGGAGGGTCATCGGTTCCATACCCCCAAAGGGGGAACATCGCTGGTCCGTCAAAACGCTCTGCCGCAAAAGGGGCGTCTTCACGCTTGGCCCTGTAACCGTGGTGAGTTCCGATCCCCTTGGCCTCGTCAGGTTTGAGAAGGTTTTTCCCACAAAGCTGGAGGTTACAGTTTACCCGCCTGTCTACTCCCTGCCCCATTTCAAACTTCTCTCCGGAGTCCTCCCCGGGGGAGAAGTGGTCCGCCAGAGGGCCCCCTACGCCACAACCAATGTGGCCGGAGTGCGGGATTATTGCCCCGGCGATAGCTTCAACCGGATCCACTGGCCCACAACGGCCCACGCTGGCCGATTAATGGTGAAGGAGTTCGAGCTGGATCCTCTGAGCAACGTCTGGATATTCATTGACTTGGACAGGCGGGTTCAGAAGGGGGAGCCGTGGCCCAGGTCCTTCGTGGAAAGCCGGGGGCCGAGCCTTTTCTGGGCGGAAGGGTGGGCCCTCAGGCCTGAGCCCACCACCGAGGAATACGCCGTAGCCATAGCCGCATCCCTGGCCGCCAAACTCCTCAGGGAAAAGAGGGCGCTGGGCCTCGCTGCCTGCTCCCAGGCAAGATATATCCTCAGGCCGGAAAGGGGCCTGAGGCAACTCCTCAAAGTCCTTGATTTCCTGGCGGTGGTCAGGGCAGAAGGCGACAAACCCTTTGAAGAGCTGCTGGCTTCCGAGAGCCCCTTTCTTGAGGGAAACTCCACGGTTATAGCTATAACCCCTTCGGAAAGCACCCGATGGGTCAAGGTCATCCAGAGCATGAAGATGAGGGGAATAGACGCTTTGGCCGTCATAGTCGCCGAGAACCCTGAAGATTACCGGGAAGTCATGGCCGAACTCAGGGCCTCAGCCATACCTTGGATTTTGGTCCGCCTCGGGGATGAAATACCTGCCGCAATGGATTCGGGGAGGGTGAGATGGGGAACATAGTGGCCGTTGACCTCGGTGGGACCAACATAAGGGCAGCCCTCTACACTGAAGGGGGAGAACTCCTCTCCCACTGTCTCCTGCCCACCCTTGCTCACGAGGGGCTTGAGCCAACCCTTGGGAGGATTTTCGCGGCCATTGAGGGAGCAATTAAAGGCCACGACAGGCCGGTTGCCATAGGGGTTGGGGCGCCGGGCCCCCTGGATCCCTGGAAGGGGGTTATCTTTTCGGCTCCCAACCTGCCGGGCTGGGAGAACGTCCCCCTGGCCGAGATCCTCTCGGAGCGCTTCGGCGTGCCAGCCTTCGTGGGGAACGACGCCAACCTGGCGGCCCTGGCCGAACACAGGCTCGGCGCAGGGAGGGGCTTTTCCAACGTGATTTACATAACCGTGAGCACGGGGATAGGTGGTGGAGTGATCGTGGATGGCTCCCTCCTCTTGGGAGCGAGGGGCCTTGCCGGAGAAATCGGCCACATAATCGTGAAGCCTGACGGGCCTCCGTGCGGGTGCGGGAGCGTAGGGTGCCTGGAGGCCATGGCTTCGGGGCCGGCCATCGCCAGGGAAGCTCTGAGGCGCATAAAGGGGGGAGAGCACTCCTCAATCCCCAGGTTTGTGGAAGGCCCCCTTGAGAACCCTG
>DAOUCW010000229.1:0-6890 GCA_034431695.1 Anaerolineae bacterium
GCCAGGCGGTCCTGGAGCTCGGGGCCGAGCGGATAGGACACGCCACCTCAGCCGTGAAGGACCCCGCCGTTATGGACCTGTTGGCGGAGAGGGGCATCGGCATAGAGGTGTGCCTTACCAGCAACCTCCAGACGGGAGTAGTGAAATCCTACCGCGAGCACCCGCTGCCCATCTTCCTGGAGCGGGGCCTCCTGGTTACTCTCAACACCGATGACCCGGGGATAAGCGCCATAACCCTGGAGCACGAATACAAAGTCGCACGGGAGGAAATCGGCCTCAGCGAGGAGCAGATCCGGAAGCTCCGGGAGAACGCCTGGAAGGCAGCCTTCGCTCCCCCTCCGATTTGGCACAGAACCCCTTAAATGGTAAAATTTGGGTTGACATTAAAACATTCAGGGGAGGTAAGCGATGAAGCTCGATCCCGCTGCCCGCTACACCAAAACCCACGAATGGGTCCGCCTGGAAGGCACCGAAGCCACCTGCGGGATAACCGATTACGCCCAATCCCAGCTTTCCGACGTAGTCTACGTGGAACTTCCGGAGGTGGGGGAAAGCTTTTCCCAGGGTGATGCTTTCGCCGTCATTGAGTCCGTGAAAGCCGCCGCTGACTGCTACATGCCCATGAGCGGCGAGATCACCGCCGTGAACGAAGCCCTCTCCACCGCCCCTGAACTTGTGAACAAGGACCCATACGGCGAGGGCTGGCTCATCCGCTTCCGCCCTACCAACCCCTCCGAGTGGGATACCCTAATGACCCCAGAAGATTATGAGAAGTTCGTGGCCGAAGAGGAGGCCAAAGGAGGCCACTGATGGCGAGCCCTTACATCCCTTCCACCGATAGAGAGCGAGAGGAAATGCTCCGGGCCATAGGGGTGGAAAAGATTGAAGAGCTTTTCTCCGACATCCCATCCCAGGTCCGGTATGTGAAGTTCAACTTGCCGGAACCCCTATCCGAGGCCGAAATCCTCCGGGAAATCCGCCAGATGGCCGAGATGAACGCCGACCTGGACCACTACACGTGCTTCCTGGGGGCCGGTGCATACAATCACTTCATCCCCAGCGTAGTCAAGCATGTCCTGAGCAGAGGCGAATTCTACACCGCCTATACCCCATACCAGCCGGAAATAAGCCAGGGGACCCTCCAGAGCATCTTCGAATACCAGACCATGATCTGCCAGCTCACGGGGATGGAGGTGGCCAATGCCTCCCACTACGATGGGGCCACTTCCATGGCTGAAGCCGCCCTGATGGCCTACAACATCCACCGCCGTAAGCGCCACAAAGTCATCGTCTCCCCGGCCGTCCACCCCGAATACCGCGAGGTCCTGCGAACTTATGTAAAGGGAATGGAAATAGAGGTGACGGGAGATGAGAACCCCGAGGCCGATATACTGGACCTCCTCAACCTGCTTGACCAGGATACTGTTTGCCTCATCATCCAGAACCCCAACTTTTTCGGCGAGCTGGAGCCGGTGGAAGGCCTGGCCGATAGGGTCCACGAGGCCGGAGCCCTCCTGGTGGTAGTGGTTGATCCGATATCCCTTGGGCTCTTCAAGCCTCCGGGCCAGTATGGCGCCGACATCGTGGTTGGAGAGGGACAGCCCCTGGGCAACCCCGTGGCCTTCGGTGGGCCCTACCTCGGGATCTTCGCCACCAGGATGGAATACGTCCACAGGATGCCGGGGCGCCTCGTGGGCGAAACAGTGGACGCTGAGGGGAAAAGAGGGTTCGTCCTGACCCTTTCCGCCAGGGAGCAACACATCCGCCGGGAAAAGGCCACCTCCAACATATGCACAAACCAGGCCCTCTGCGCTCTGGCGGCAGCCGTCTACCTGGCAACCATGGGCAGAGAGGGCCTGAGGAAAGTGGCTGAGCTCTGCTACCACAAGGCCCACTACGCAGCCAGACGCATCGGGGAGATCCCCGGTTACGAGGTCATCAACAGAAAGCCCTTCTTCAAAGAATTCGTGGTCCGCTGCCCCATCCCGCCTGAGGAGATAAACCGCAGGCTCCTCCAGCACAAAATCATCGGAGGATACGACCTGGGCCGCAATTACCCCCATCTCAAAAACTGCATGCTCCTGTGCGTGACCGAACTCAACACAAAGGAAGAGATTGACAGACTGGCAGAGCTCCTGGCTGAAATGCACTGAAAAGCCTGAACCCCGGAGGTGCCCGATGGAAAAGGTCAAAATAGGGATAATTGGAGGGAGTGGCCTCTACAGGATGGAAGGCCTCACCGACGTGGAAGAGATCAGGGTTTCAACCCCCTTCGGTGAGCCGTCCGATGCCATAATCGTGGGGACGCTGGAAGGGAGGAGAGTGGCTTTCCTCCCCAGGCACGGCCGCGGCCACCGCATAATGCCCAGCGAAGTAAACTACAGGGCCAACATCTGGGCCCTGAAGTCCCTGGGGGTTGAGAGGATAATCTCCGTGAACGCCTGCGGCTCCATGAAGGAAGAAATTGCCCCCAGGGACATCGTCATACCCGATCAGATCTTTGACCACACCAAAGGCAAAAGGGCTTACTCCTTCTTCGGCGAAGGGATCGTGGTCCACGTCTCCTTCGCCGAGCCTTTCTGCCCCGAACTTTCGGAGCTCCTCTACCAGGCGGTGAAGAAGACCGGGGCGAGGGTCCACAAAGGTGGGACCTTCATCATCATAGAAGGCCCTCGCTTCTCATCAAAGGGCGAATCCCGCATTTACCGCCAGTGGGGGGTTGATATAATCGGGATGACGGCCTCCCCCGAAGCCCAGCTCGCCAGGGAAGCTGAAATCTGCTACGCCATCATGGCCCACGTCACCGACTATGACGTCTGGCACGAGACCGAAGAGCCGGTTACCGCGGAGATGGTGATAAAGAACCTGGAAGCCAACATCAAAGTGGCTCAGGAAGCCCTGCGCTACCTCATCCCCACCATACCCGAGGAGAGGACCTGCGCGTGCTCCCGCGCCCTGGCTGACGCCATCGTCACCCAGAGGGATATGATCCCTCAGGAGCTCAAGGATAAGCTGGACCTGCTGGTAGGAAAATATCTCAAATGAGGAGCTGGATCCGGGAAATCCTCTCAAAGCGCGCCATCCTCTGGGCTCTGGGCATAATCCTTGCCCTCCTTTTAGGGGCAGGGGTTTACTTCAACCTGGCCCTCTTGCGGCCCCCCGCTCTATCCCCTTCCCAGCGGGAATGGCTCGCCCGCAAGGGGAAAATAGTAATCGCCGGCGATTACAACTTTCCCCCGTTTGAATACATGGAAGGCAACGAATACAAGGGCTTCAACGTGGACATGGTCTACTCCCTCGCCCTTAACCTGGGGATAGAGGTTGAACTGAGGCCGATGCTCTGGGACGATGCCCGCAGGGCCCTGGAAGAGGGCCAGGTTGATGCCATCCAGGGGATGCGCTACACCCCCGAAAGGGCCACCCTTTACAGCTTCTCCCGCCCCTTCCTACAGAGCTATTCCACCATCTTCATCAAGGCCGACCGCCAGGGCATCTCTTCCGTAAGCGACCTGAAAGGCCTCACGGTAGCGGTCCAGAAAGGAGACGTAACTCACGATTACCTCAGCATTATGCCCGACATCAAGCTGATTGAAACAGGAACGCAGGAGGAAGGGCTGAAGCTCCTCCTTGAAGGGAAGGCCGATGCTTTCATCGGGAACAAGTGGACGGGGCTCTTCAACCTGAAGAGGTTAGGGGCCGAGGGGCTGGTCAAAACAGTTGGGTCTCCCCTCTTCCCCTCCCCTTACTGCATGGCCGTGAAGAAGGGCAACGAAGAACTCTTATCCATCCTCAACGTTGGCCTTGAAATGCTGGAGAAAAACGGCACCCTGGCATCCCTCCGCGAAAAGTGGTTCGGGACCACAGAAGTATACCCACAGGCCGTTGTTCCCTACCAGACGATCGCCAGGCTTGCGGGCTTTCTGGTTTTCCTCCTGGTGGCCTCGCTCCTCCTTTACGTCTGGAACTTAACCCTCCGACGGGAAGTCCGCAGGAGGATGACCACAGAAGAAGCCCTGCGGGAACGCCTCAAAGCCCTCTACGAACTCAGCCGCAGGCTCTCACTCCTTTCAGACGAGAAGGAAATAGCCGAAGCGGTGGCAACCATTGCCGGAGACATCCTCGGGGTCCCCTCCTGCAGCCTCTGGCTCCTGGACGAGGGCAGAGGAGCCTTAGTGGAGTTAAAGGATGGGGGGAAAGAGCAGAGCCTGTATTCTGAAGGATTATTGTCCCAGGTGTTGAAGAGCGGCGAAGCCCTATACATCCCCAATGCGCAAACCGAACCCCGCTGCGCTGAGATCTATCCCGGCGCAGGAAGTTGCTTCCTCGCACCGATCCGCACGGCCGGTAAGGTCTTCGGAGTTCTGATCGGAACAAAGGAGGCTCCAGACGGCTTCCCCCTTGAAGAGCGGGAACTCTTCCTGGCCCTTGCCGAACAGGCATCGGTGGCCCTGGAAAACGTGAGGTTGCGCCGGGGCCTGAAAGCCCAGCTCCAGGATCTGACCCAGGAGATAACCCACAGGACCCTCATCCAGGAAATTGCTTCCATGGCTGCTTCCTCCCTTGATGCCCGGAAGGTCCTGAGCGTGGCCGCTTCCAGGCTCGTGGAAACCCTTGGGGTTGACCACTGCGCCATCGTCCTCTTTGACCCCGAGAGAATGGAAGGCCTTGTAGAGGCTGAATTCCCGGTTCAGAACTCCGTAGGCCTCAGGTTTGACCTCAAAACCTACCCCGTTTTCTCCCGCCTGCTGGAAACCCGCAAACCGATCTCCATCTCCGACGTGGAAACCGAGACCATCCTTGAGCCGATGCGCAACCTCCTGGCCATGGCCGGCGTCCGTTCGCTCCTCCTGGTCCCGATGATGCTTCAGGATAGCGTCATCGGTTCCATAGGGCTTGAGGTCAGGGGTGAGAAGAGGGCTTTCACTGCCCCGGAGATAGAGCTCGTTCAGGCCGTGGCCGATCAACTGGCCGTAGCCATCCAGAATGCGCGCCTGTATCAGGAAATCCAGACCCGCTACCACCAGCTCGTTTCCCTCCAGGATTCAATAAGGGTGCTCAATTCCTACCTGGACCTGGAAGGGATGCTTTCCCTCCTGGCAGGCTTGCTCATCGGGCTCATGGATGCCGACCGCAGCGCCGTGTTCCTTTTTGATGAGAAGAAAAACCTGCGGTGCGTGGTCAGCGAAGGCCTATCGGCCCACTACATCTCCCTTCTGGAATCGCTCCAGATATGGCCCCCGGAACTTGAAGAGGCCCCGCCGCCTCTCGTGGTCAACGACGTCCTCAAAGACCCCTTCTTCCTGAACATCCGCGGAGCCACAATGGACGAGGGCATAAGCTCCGCCCTCTTCCTCCCCCTCTTCCACAAGGGTAAACTTCTGGGGAGCATGGCCGTCTTCTGCAATGAACCCCGCCAGTTCTCCCCCGCCGAAATCTCCCTCGCCCGCGCCCTGGCCGACCAGGCGGCTGTGGCCATAAACAATGCCCTGCTCTTCCAGGAGGTGAAGAAAGCCGGCAAAGAGTGGGAAATGACCTTCAACGGGATCCGGGAAGGCATAGCCCTGGTGGATGCCGATTTCAGAATCCTGCGGGCGAACGAAGCCCTGGGAAGGATTGCCGGACTCCCTCCCGAGGAGCTTGTCGGCCGCAGCGCCTACGAGGTTTTCCCGGGCCTTTCGGGAATCCATCCCAGAGTCAGCCCGGGGCACGTGCCCGGGACCAGAGAACTCCAGTGGAAGGTCCGGGACCGAACCTACCGCATGGTCCACTACCCGATAATGGGCAGGACCGGGCAGGTTGAAAAAGTGGTGGTCATATTTGAGGACATCACCGAGGGAATCGCCCTCCAGAAACGCCTGCTTCAGACCCACGCCCTTGCCTCCCTGGGCAGAATGGCCTCGGCCCTGGCGCACGAACTCAACAACCCCCTGGCGGTGATCCTGGGATATGCATCCCTCCTCCAGGCAGAGCCTCTGCCCGATAAGGTGAAAGAAGCCCTGAAGGAAATGGAAATCCACGCCCGCAGGGCCTCAAGGATAGTGAAATCTGTGGCCGACTTCGCCGAGCAGAAGCCGGCTCCAAGGTTCAGGGTAAACATAAACAGCGTTCTGGAACAGACCCTGGCCTTCCACCGATCGGAGCTGAGGAAGAGCAAGGTGGAAGTCACCACCCAGTTCGCCCCTGACCTTCCGGAAACGGGCGGCGACCCTTACCAGCTCCAGCAGGCCTTTGAACAGATCGTGATCAATGCCTGCCAGGCCCTTGAATCTCAGGGCGGGGGGAAGCTTACGGTCCGCACTGAGAAGCAGGAGAAACCCGAACCTTCCATCGTTATTGACTTCGTAAACGACGGCCCGCCCATACCCGAGGATATCCTCCCCTACATCTTCAACCCCTTCGTGAGCACCAGGGAAGGGCAGGAAGGGCTTGGCCTCTCAATGGCCTACAGCATCATCGCCCGGCACGGTGGCTCCATCTGGGCCGAAAACTTGCCCGGAGGTGGAGTCCGGTTCCGCATAGAATTGCCCGTGGTAACACCCGAGCCCGATTGGGCCCAGCAGACCCTGAAAGAACTGGAGGCAAGCCCGGGTCCACTTGTCCTGCTCGTGGGCGGGGGACTCCGCATTGCGGAGCTGGAGGCACTCCTCTCATCCTGGGGCTACCGCTGCCTGAAAGCCCACGACCCCGGTGAAGCCCTGGAACTGACCAGAAAGGAGAAGCCCTCAGCCATCCTGTGCCCGGTGGCCCCGGAGTTCTCCGGCTGCATTGACTTCTACAGCAAGCTCGTGGAGACAGAACCCGGCTTTGCCCGCAAATTCATCTTCCTTGTGGAAAGCCCCCTGCCCCCGGATATGGCTCGCCTTCTCAGGTCAACGGCCGGTGTCCACCTC
>DAOUCW010000230.1:0-8240 GCA_034431695.1 Anaerolineae bacterium
GGTGGATATAATATAAACAAAGGCGGTGAACGGGAGGAGTAGGCGGGGGGAGGCGCCAGAGAGGGAGGGTCGGTGGCTGTGAACCCTCCTCGCTCAAAGCCCGCCGAAGGTCGCCCGGGAGCTGGGGGGATGAAATACCAGTAGTCCCCCACGGGATAGGCCCGTTACAGCCCAAGAGTGCCACCTCACCGTAAGGTGGAAGCAAGGTGGTAACGCGGAAGGTCTTACCCCTTCCGTCCTTGCGGCGGAAGGGGTTTTTTGTAACCTGGCAGAGGAGGGAGGAGAATGCAGGAGCTCCCCAAAACCTACGATCACAGGCAGGTGGAAGAGCGCATCTACAAAATGTGGGAAGAAGGGGGATTCTTCACCCCCAAAATTGACCCGGCCAAGAAACCCTTCGTCATCTCCATGCCCCCTCCCAACGTGACCGGCGAACTCCACCTGGGCCACGCCATAACCGCTTCCATTGAGGACCTCATGATCCGTTACCACCGGATGAAAGGAGACCCAACCCTGTGGGTGCCGGGGGAAGACCATGCCGGCATAGCCACCCAGAACGTGGTGGAAAGGGAACTGGCGAAGGAAGGACTGACCCGCCACGACCTGGGAAGGGAAAAGTTCGTGGAAAGGGTCTGGGAATGGGTGCACAAATACCGCAAGATCATCGCCAACCAGCACCGGCGATTGGGAGCTTCCTGCGACTGGACCAGGGAACGGTTCACCCTTGACGAGGGCCTGAGCCGGGCTGTGAGGGAGGCCTTCGTCAGACTTTACGAGAAAGGCCTCATCTACCGGGGAAAATACGTGGTCAACTGGTGCCCGCGTTGCTCCACCACCCTGGCCGATCTGGAAGTTGAGCGGGAGGAAGAAGAGGGGACGCTCTGGTATGTGAAATACCCGCTCGTGAACGAAGAGTGGAAAGGGCCCAGGGCGGAATGGGGTAGTGGCCGCTGGAGCGAAGGCGCCACCGAATTCATCGTCGTGGCTACCACCAGGCCCGAAACCATCCTGGGCGATACGGCCGTAGCCGTCCACCCCGATGATGAACGCTACAGCCACCTCATCGGCCGCACAGCCATACTGCCAGCCCTTGGCCGTCCGATACCCATAATAGCCGATAGGGCCGTGGACAGAGAATTCGGAACTGGCGCGGTCAAAGTAACCCCCGCTCACGACCCCACCGACTATGAGATCGGCCTGCGCCACAACCTCCCCGCTGTAAACGTCATGAACGAAGACGCCACCATGAACCAGGAAGCAGGCCCATACCAGGGCCTGGACCGCTTTGAATGCCGCCGTCGCATCCTCCAGGACCTGGAGAAAGAAGGCCTAATCCTCAAGGCCGAACCCCACCTCCATTCTCCGGGCCGATGCTACCGCTGCCACACCCTCATAGAGCCCAGGCTCTCCCTCCAGTGGTTCGTCCGCTCCAAACCCCTTGCCGAAAAAGCCATGGCTGTTGTCAGAGAAGGCCTGATACGCATAATCCCCGAGAGGTTTGAGAAAGTTTACTTTGAGTGGATGGAGAACATCAGGGACTGGTGCATAAGCCGGCAGCTCTGGTGGGGCCACCGGATCCCCGTCTGGTATTGCGATGACTGTGGTGCGGAAATGGCCCTGCGCGAAGATCCCGATAGTTGCCCGAAATGCGGAAGCAAGAACATCCGCCAGGACGAAGATGTCCTTGACACCTGGTTCAGCTCAGCCCTCTGGCCCTTCTCCACCCTCGGCTGGCCCGATGACACCGAGGACCTCCGCTACTTCTACCCCACCACTGTAATGGAAACAGGCTACGACATCCTCTTCTTCTGGGTTGCCAGGATGATAATGATGGGCCTGGAATGCACGGGCAAAATCCCCTTCAGCATAGTCTACCTCCATGGACTCGTGAGAGATGAAAAAGGCCGCAAGATGAGCAAGTCCATGGGCAACGTCATAGATCCCCTGGACATCATGGACCGCTATGGGACTGATGCCCTTCGCTTCACCCTCCTCACCGGTTCCACCCCTGGAAACGACATGAAGCTTTCGCTTCAGCGTGTGGAGGGGAACCGCAACTTCGCCAACAAGCTCTGGAATGCAGCTCGCCTGGTCCTCTCCAACCTGCCCGAAGGCTGGACCCCATCCGGCATTCCGGAGAAGGATTCCCTCCCCCTCCCCGAACGCTGGATACTCTCAAGGCTCCAGAAGCTTGTGCGGGAGGTAACCGATTTCATTGAGGATTTCCAGTTCGGGGAAGGAGGCCGCAGGCTCTACGAATTCATCTGGGGCGAATACTGCGACTGGTATCTGGAGATAATAAAGCCCAGGCTCTACGGCTCGGACCCCCAGGCAGCGGAGCTCGTGAGGGAAGTATCGGTCCACGTCCTTGATAAAATCCTGCGCCTGCTCCACCCCTACATGCCCTTCATCACCGAGGAAATCTGGAGCTACCTGCCCGATACCCGCACCCCTCTCATCATCGCCTCGTGGCCGGAACCTGCCCCCGACCTCGTGGATGAAAAAGCAGAAGAAGAGATGGAACTCTTCATGGAGGCAGTGCGAACCATAAGGAATGCCCGGACCGAATACCGGGTTGAGGCTGGGAAGCGCATTCCAGCCGTGATTGCTGCGGGGGAAAACGAGACCATTTTCTCCTCTCTCAGGAGAGAGCTGGCTTTCCTCGCTCACCTGGATGAGGAAAAGCTAATCATAGAAAAAGAAGTGCGCACAAAACCCTCTGGCTCAGCCGTCCTCACGGCCGGGACCGTGGAAATTTACCTGCCTCTGGCTGGCGTTGTGGACCTGGAGGCGGAAAAGGCTCGGCTCTTGAAGGAGAAAAGCGAAATTGAGGAGGAAATCGCCCGGGCCGAGGCCTTGCTTTCCAATCCGGAATTCCTCCAGAAAGCTCCTCAGGAGGTAGTGGATAAACAGAGGGAGAGGCTCGAAGAAGCAATATCCCGGAGGGATAAAATAACCAGGCTCCTCCAGGCCATCGGCGCTTAGCCCATAATTGCCTCTCCGGACCACCAGGGAGATAAACGGGAGCAGTGTTTTGGGGATCGCCCAGCGGGGAACGAGCCGCTGGACGAATTCTTTCTGCCATAGCAATTGAAACCTTCCCCGGACTTTAGAGTTTTTACAACTCGCTCACCCGCTAAGGCATCATGGGGACCTGGGTCAGGAGTTTGCCCCTTATGCGGTCAAAGATTTCGTCCAGGTCTCGCCCGGTTATGGTCAGGCCGTGGTTTTTAAGCCCCACCACGGCTCTGGATGGGTCGTCGGCTCGCTTGAGAGCGTTGACTACTTCCTGAGCGAGCTCTATCGTCCCGCACGGGTAGTTCTGACGGGTTGGGACTACTCCTTCCATCCAGGCGTGGGCATGGACTATGGCCCCTACTTCGGGGAAGGTTGAGTAAATCAGGTAGTGCTCAATGGCATCAACCGAGGCACGAACTCGGGGGTCGTAATCGGGTGGGACGCTCACCAGTATGGTGTTTTTCTCGGGGTTATATCCTTTTATGAGGACGATGTCCTTCCCTATTTTTGAAAGCTTCGCCTTGTTAACCCCTCTGGCCGTCATCCAGAAGGTGGTCCCTCCAAGCTCGGGGATGTTCTCCCGGGCGCTCAGGTTGCCGTAGCTCAAGCCCGTTATCCCATAGAGGAGGTAGACATGCCGGAGGTCCCGTTCTGACAGGAGTTCGTGAATGGGGAAGGGAGCAGGCAGGATGCCCATTCTGTCCATCTCCCGGCCGTAGTGCATGAGCTTCTCCGTCACAGGAGTGCCGTTCCAGTAGGCTGGTGGCAGGTCGGGAGTGATCTCGTTCTCTATAACCAGCACTGAGCAGGCTAAAGGCATCAGGTGCCGGTAAACTTCTTCGGGATCCCACGGGACTCTGTAGAAGCCTGCTTCCAGGGTGGTGAAGTAAATGTCAACGTCTTCGCCCCGGACGTGAGCGTAGAGGACCAGGTTTGAGAGGCTTCGGACCAGGATTGTGTAAGCGGCCCGGTGGGGGTTTTCGGGGAGTTCTTCCACCACGGCCAGGGTGGCCACAAATACGCCCTTTGATTTGCGCCGGTAAGGCCGGGGGTTTTCGGCATCGGTAATGTTGAGGATGAGGCCAACTTCGGGGTCGTCTTCGCTGGAGAGGATGTGGCCTTTTGACTGCAGCAAAGCTACGATCCTTTCGGCCAGTGCATCTCTGACCGGGTGCTTATCCTGCGCTATCACCGCAAATTTCATTTCTCCCTCCTCCGTTTTTCCTGTATCAGAATAACACTTGAGGGGTCCCGGAAGTTTCTGGTATAATTGGGCCAAATTCAGGGGGAGGTGTCCTGATGCGGAGGTTCAACGCACGGGTCCTGGAATATTCCTCTCCTGAAGGCCTCAGGAAAGAGCTTGAGAAGATCGGGGTTGACCAGGAAGGACTGCAGGCCATGCTCCCCAGAGGCTTCTTCAGGGCGGTAAAGCTTGAGGGGGTCAATCACGATCTGGCTCATATCCTCAAACAGGAGATGCTGAGGCTCGGGGGAGAAGGAGCCATATCGGCAGCGGTTTACTTCGGTGCCGCAATCCCCACGGATGTCATTCTCATGGGCACGGTAGCGGAGCTGGAGGCACTGATTGCTTCCCTGCGCCAGTTTCCCGATGAAAACCTCAAGGCCATCGCTGAGGAGGTGGAAGAAGCTCTGAGGAACTACCATGGCGGAAACCTCAGGCCGATGCAGATCGGTAACAGGACTTTTGTCTGGGGGGAGCGGACCTACATCATGGGGATAATCAACGTTACGCCTGATTCTTTCTCGGGGGATGGCCTGGCGGGGGATGTGGAAGCGGCCGTGGCGCAGGGCATCCGTTTCGTGGAGGGAGGAGCCGATATCCTGGATATAGGTGGGGAGTCAACCCGCCCTGGCTCCCAGCCCATTTCAGAAGAAGAGGAGCTGAGCCGGGTCATGCCGGTCCTCAAGCGTCTGGTGAAAGAGGTGGATGTTCCCATCTCCATTGACACGTATAAGGCCAGGGTTGCACGGGAAGCCCTGGAGGCCGGGGCAAGCATGGTGAACGATGTCTGGGGGCTTAGGATGGACCCCGATATGGCCAGGGTTGTGGCTGAATACAAAGTTCCGGTGGTGGTGATGCACAATCGTTCGCACCCGAAGAATGCAGTGCAGGAGGAGCGCCTCGGGGGCCGATACGTCGGGATAGAATACAGGGATCTCATGGCCGACATAATCAGGGAGCTTGAATACAGCATAGGCATTGCCCTTGAGGCGGGCGTTGAATTTGACAAGATAATCGTCGATCCGGGTATAGGCTTCGGGAAGACGGTGGAGCAGAACCTGGAAATTCTGCGCCGTCTCGGGGAACTCAAGGTGCTGGGGAGGCCAATACTCCTGGGGACTTCCAGGAAATCGGTGATAGGTTATGTGCTGAACCTTCCGCCCAGTGAAAGGATGGAAGGGACCGCTGCCACGGTAGCCCTCGGCATAGCCGCAGGAGCCGATATCGTGAGGGTGCACGATGTGAAGGAGATGGTCCGGGTTGCCAGGATGACCGATGCGATAGTCAGAGGGGTTTTCCGTGAAGCTTAGGGAATTGATCCTGGCCCTGGCAGTGGGGCTCTTGATCCTCTTCCTGCCCCTCAAGTGGTCCGCGGCCCTGTTAGGAGCGGCGACTTTGACCATCCTCGGCCTTCTGCGTCCTGCCCTGGTCTTCCCCTTCCTGGCCCTCAGCATACCTCTCGGCTCGGTCCGGGAATTCTCCGCAGGTCCTGCCAGAGTCGGCCTGACCGAGGGCATGGTGGCGCTGGCGGTGGCGGTCTGGCTGGCGAGGAAGCTCGCCCTGAGGGAGGACTGGCGCGATCCCGGACCATTACTTCAGCCTTTCCTTGTCCTCTACGGTGCAATGGCGGTTTCGGTCCTGAAGGCCATTTCCCTGGAGTATTCCCTCAAGGAGCTCCTCAAGTGGGGTGAGGTGCTGTTGGTTTACCTCATCCTGAGCACTGCCATTGAGAAGAAGGAAATCCCGCTGGTTGTGGGGGGACTGCTCCTGGCGGGTTTTCTGGAAGGCCTCCTTGGAGTTTACCAGTTCCTGACTCGCTCTGGTCCCGAGCATTTCAGGGTGATGGGGAGGTTCGTGCGGGCATACGGGCATTTCATGCAACCCAATCCCTTCGGCGGATACATGGGGCTTGTCATGCCCCTGGCTCTTGCTCTGAGCCTCGGGCTTCTGCTGGACGGAAGACTCGCCTGGCGGTGGCGCCTGGGGCTTGGCCTGGCCTGCCTTGCTGCAGCGGTGGTGACGGGGACAGCCCTGATAATGAGCTGGTCAAGGGGAGCCTGGCTCGGGGCTGCGGTTGCGGCAATGGCTCTGGCCTCACTGATGGACAGGAGGGTCTCTCTTGCCCTGATTCTGGTGCTCCTAACGCTGGCCCTGCTCCTGAAATTCCCCCCGGAACTCTTCCTGGCGAGATTTCAGGAACTCTCCCTTGCGCCTCTTTCGGAGGACATAAGGGTGGTTGAGATCACCGATGAGAACTATGCCGTTGTTGAAAGGCTTGCTCACTGGGATGCAGCCCTCAGGATGTGGAGGGACCATTTCTGGCTCGGGGTGGGCATCGGTAACTATGAGCCCGTTTACCCGGCCTATGCCCTCCCGCGCTGGCCCGAACCTCTCGGCCACGCCCACAACTACTACCTGAACATTGCCGCCGAGACCGGCCTCATCGGCCTGATGGCCTACCTTTTCTTCTGGGGCTGTGTTTTCTACTGGACTCTGAGAGCTTTCGGTCAGGCTGCCGGGTGGGAGAAGGCATTGATGGTGGGAGCATTCGGCAGCTTCATGCACCTTTCGGTCCATAATTTCTTTGATAACCTCTACGTCCACGGCATGTATCTCCACGTGGCTGTCCTCCTGGGCATCGTTTCCACCTTTGTGAAAGGTCTGCCCGACCCGATGCGCTCGGGCTCCGTGAGGAAGCGCTGAATTGCTTGAATGCCGCCGATATGTTAAGATTAAAACAGCAGAGCTGGGATGCAGTGGGGAGCAGTTCATTGCCTTTGAGGGCTCGTTGGTTCCGCAGGCTTGCTCCTGGCGGAATGCGGGCCGGTTTGTGAAAAGGTCGGAAGTCGGTTTAAAATAAATACACAAAATCCGAAGGAGGGGGGAAGATGGCGAAGGCTGTAGTCGCATGGAGCACTGCGGCTAACGCCGAAGAAGCGGTAGCCCAGGCGCTGGAGAAGGCGCTGGGCGAGCTGGCAATGAAGCCCTCCCTCGCTATCCTCTTCTCCACTGTGGATTACGATCCCCTGGAAGTTCTTGGGGCCGTCCGCAAGAGGATAGGGAGAACGCCTGTTTGGGGGGGAACCACCTTTACAGGTCTTCTGACCCCGGATGGTTTCATTTCAGGCCCGAACGGTGCCCTGGGAGTTATGCTCCTTTCGGGTGTTGAAGCCGGCGTGGGGTTCGCTCCGGCCGGGAGGAATCCTGGCAAGAATGCTCTCAAGGCCCTGCAGAAAGCCACTGCCAGGGTCCCATCTCCCCAGGCTTTCCTCATGACGGCCTCTCCCGGGATTGAGGAAAGGGTTATAGAGACAATTGCGCAGGCTCACCCCGGGGTCCCCATTGTCGGAGGGAGCGCCGCCGATAACACCATTGAGGGCAAATGGAAGGTCTTCGGCTACAGGAAGATCTTCCCCAAAGGGGTCAACATCGCCTCCCTTTCCCATGCGGGCAAAATCGGCGTAGCCTTCGGCGGTGGCTACTCCTCCACTGCGAAGGAAGCGAAGGTGACCAGGGCCAAGGGAAGGACCATCTACGAACTGGACGGGCGCCCCGCTCTTGAGGTCTACAGGGAGTGGACCGGGAAGAGCCAGGAGGAGGTGGCCGGAGGGAACCTCCTGGGAGCAAGCTTGCTGGCACCCCTGGGCATTGAGGAGGCCGGCTTCTTCAGGATCGTCCACCTCGCTTCAGGCAACCCCGACGGCTCCATCGGTGCCTTCGCCGAGGTTCCCGAGGGAACTAAGGTTCGCCTCATGGAGACGAACGTGGACAAGATGATCCAGGATGTGGGAGAAATAGCCAGGGAAGCCCGGAAGGAGATGGCCAGGGTTGATGCCCTCATCCTCAGCCACTGCGCCGGAAGGAAGGTGGCCATAGGCGACCGGATCGGAGAGGTCGTCCCCAGGATCAAGGAGGTGATCGGGGATGCTCCCTTCATCGGCTTTTTCTCCTTCGGCGAGCAGGGCTACCTTCCCAACCG